>WTAG01000394.1 GCA_013139755.1 Methylomarinum sp.
GATGACATCATTGCACAAGCACGCAAATACAAAGCAGATCGTGAAAATACTTACCGAGAAAAAGCTTTAAAGCTATACCCTTGGGTTTGTGGGCGTTGTACGCGTGAATTTACTCATGCTAATTTAAGTGAACTAACGGTACATCATAAAAATCATGATCATGATTTTAATCCAGAAGATGGCAGTAACTGGGAATTATTGTGTCTTTATTGTCATGATAATGAACATCAGCGCTATGAAGAAGAAGTGCGATATGGTGGCTTATCTTCAGCAGGTGCAGAAGATCATGGGGGAGACGCGACCTTTAATCCCTTTGCTGATTTAAAAGGCATGATGAATAAGTAGTTTGATATGATCAAATGCCAATGGGCGCTTTCGTCAAAACATGAAGAAAAATATCATGATGAAGAATGGGGCGTTCCTGTTCATGATGATCGTTTGTTATTTGAATTTCTAATTTTAGAAAGCGCTCAAGCGGGTTTAAGTTGGTCAACCATCTTAAATAAACGTGAAGGTTATAGAGCCGCATTTGATGGTTTTAATGCTGAAATGATTGCGCTATATGACACAGAAAAAATCCAGCAATTATTAAACAATCCTAAAATTGTCAGGAATAAATTAAAAGTAAATGCAGCGATTAATAACGCCAAAGCATTTCTAAAAATACAGCAACAATACGACAGTTTTGATCGCTATATCTGGCAATTTGTTGATGGTAAAAGTATTCAAAATCAGTGGATACAGTCTAATCAAATCCCTGTTTCAACTGATGTGTCAGAACAGATGAGTAAAAGTTTAAAACAACAAGGTTTTAAATTTGTCGGTGAGACTATCTGTTATGCTTATATGCAAGCAATAGGAATGGTAAATGATCATACTGTTGATTGCTTTAGGTATCAGCAGATTGAGGCAATGGCTGATGAATAAATCCGTAAACTATGGACAGTGCGAAGTATGTTTTAAGTAAATACTGAAAATTATATAATGCATTTCACCCTGAACTTTTGTCATAAAGTCAATGAAGAAGAAACGACAAGCCCCCTCTGATTCCAATACTAAATCGCAAACGCTTGAACAACAAGCCTTGTCCCAGTTAAATTCTGCTCATTATAAAGAGGCTATTGGGCTTTATAAAAAATTATGGCAAGACTCTGATAACGATGAGTGGCGTGAGAAATTGGCTTATTGTTACTTACAACGCGCGTTAAGCTTTGCCAGCAGAGGTATGGTTAAGGAAGCGCTGGTACTGTGGGAAAATTATACGCAGTATGCGCAAAAGCCTTATCAAGCTTACGATCATTATATTAGCTGGCTGATTCAAACAAAAAATATCAGTAAGGTTCAGTCAAGTCTGGCAGAGTTAACAGTACAGCAACTGGATAAACAATATCCTGCTCTGGCTAGCTTGCTGGGTTTGTTAATGCTTACCGAATACCCTGAGTTTCAGCAGAATTTGCCACAAGATTCAGCTTTTATAACAGATTTAAAGGTTGTTCAAATAGCGTTAAAGGCTTATCAGGATGATAATCAGGAAAGGCTAAATGAAGCGTTAAAGCAGTTACCTTATCGCTCAGCTTTTAGAGATCTTCGTACAATACTTACAGCTATTACCACAGAGTTAACATCTGTAGAAAAAATACAGATATTGTTAGACAAAATTCCTACGCATTCAGCTTATTCAAAAATAGCGGGATTGTTGTTTGCGTGTACTCAAGATGGCTCAGAGTTAACTCAACGCCTCATTCCATTTAGTCATAAACAGCGTAAAGTGATTGCTGAAATAAAAGGGTTAAATAAAAAGCAGATAGACTTAATAGAGTATTTATCTAGGCAGAAAATCCCTTTATCTGACAAGATAAAATTTAATCTGGCGATTAAATATCAATCATTATATGGATCTGAAGCAGCCCAAAATTTTTGCCAGTTAATGTTGTTAAGCTATCCTGCGGGACGTAGGGATTTTAAGAAAAATTTTACTTCCACTAATGAGTTTGAACAGAACCGGCTAGAAGCTTTAAATTGTGAGCAAAATGAAAATAGTTATAAGGCAGAGCATTACTGGAGACAGTGCGTAGCTATTTTAGCTAAGGAAGCTGCGAGTAATGGCTTGAAAATAGCGCTTATTTTACGTCATATTGCCAAACAGTATGAGGACGAAATAGAGAGAATTGAATTACTTATTGAAAGTTTGCAGTATGACCCAGAAGACCTGGACAGTTATTTACAAATTCTTCGTTACTTTAGCCAGCCGTATGAAGATGTTGAGGATTACAAAAAATGGCTGGCAAAAACACTGGAAAAATTTCCACAGCAGATAGAGGTATTAACCTTAGCTATTCAGACAGCTACAGCTAATAAAGCTTATAAAAAGGCTAGTCAATATGCAAAAAAAATATTAAAAATTGATCCGCTTAATAGCTTTGCTAAACAAATCCTGTTCACCAGTCATTTGGCTCATGCGCGTCGACTTATTCAAACTAAAAAATATCATTTGGTTGAAAAAGAAATTCAACAGGCTGATGACTTAAACCTTGGTAAAGCTTGCAGTACTAAAACACAATTAATGCGAGGGTTATTTTATTTTGCCAGTCAGGATAAAAAACAAGGTTTGCAACTATTTGTTGAATCGCTAAACAAGCTTCATTCAAACCCGGTTAATGCTTGTTTTCAAGCGGCTATGGAAGCTCTATTAACGGGATTGCCTGTAGCCACTATTTTAAGAGAACTCACGCCAGCCAAGGATCATTTGCTGTCTGAACAAGGATTGAAGCAATTAATTCAACTACTAACAGAGTATGAATCTGAAGAGAGTCATCAGGAGTTGATTCATAAAGCCCTGGAAAGAATCAAGCCAGCACTGAAAAACTCACTGCGACAGCAAGCATATGATGAGAATCTACTGTTACGCTTATGCCAAACATTAGATGACCTCAATCATTATGAGTTGTTGCGTCATTGTTCCAAAATGGCCTTGCGGAAATGGAGGGAACCCATATGGATATATTGGGTGATTTATTCAGAAACAAATGGTAATCCCGAACAGTGTACGGTTTGGAATATTAATCGGTTGAACGCACAGCTTGAGCTAGCGAGTGAGAAAAAAGATCACCGAGTTATGGTGTTGATTAATTCTTATCTAGATCGTTATTATCAAGCTTATCCAGAGCGTGGCATGGGTTTTCTTGACGATTTATTTGGTTATGATGAAGAGGAAGGCGATGATGATTTTGAAGATCCAATAGACGCACTGTTTGGACATATTTCTGAACAAGCATTCAATAAGGTCAATAAAAAGTTGGATGCTTTATTTAAAACAACATCACCAGAAAAACTTATTCAGCAGTTACAAAAAGATACGGGAAATAACAAAAATATTTTGCTCGCGATGATGCAAAATCCAGATGTATTTTCTGCATTGATGATAATAAGGGCTGCAGATGAAGCAGGTGTTGATATTGATGTCAGTGTTGAAGATATTGTTGAGTATTTTGATATAAATAATCAAAATAGCTCATCCCCTTTTCCTTTTTAAATGGCTAGTCCCGTATGAAAACACCTTATGAAATACTTGGCGTTGCGACAGATGCCAGTGATGTTGAAATTAAGCAGGCGTATTTACAGAAAGTTAAGGATAACCCGCCAGACCGTGATCAAGAACAGTTTCAGTTAATACATCATGCTTATACGTCAATAAAAGATAACAAAAGTCGTATAAGCTATGACTTGTTTACTCTGCCGACAGCCGATTTTGAACAATTGATTGATCAGGCATTAGAGACTGATCAATCAGTCCGCTTAAATGCTGGTCATTTTAATGCCTTGATGAGTGCCAGTATTGAGGAGTCAACTATCCAAAACACTTTAGCCAATCTTGAGAAATAATGACCACAGAAGCAGAAAAAAGCGAATTGCTTGATGATTTTAAATCTTTTCTAGAGCAGGATGCTGCATGGCAAATTGAGCCAAATGAACAACCTGACCTTAATACCCTGCTCAGTGAATTAACGGCGCTAAAAACAGAAGTAAAGACTGAATCCAGGCAATTTAAAAATACCTTGGATACCTTAAGCTCGGCATTGGCTAGCGTACAAAATGATAAAAAAAGTTTGTCGACAGAACTTGCTTTGTCTAGCGAACGATTGGTGCAACAGCAAGTCGAAATGATGCGAACAATGCTACTGGAATTTGTTGATATTTATGATAGCTTAGCGACAGCAAGGGATATTTTGCAAAATTATCAACCAGTTAACGCATTATTCAAAAAATCCAGAAAAAAGGATGTGCATTTTATAGAACGTTTTAAAGAAGGACAGGCTATGGCGCTGAAACGCTTTGAGCAATTATTACAGCAATATCAGGTGCGACCAATAGACTGTGTTGGAAAATTGCTAGACCCTGTGACCATGAGTGCAGTTGAAACAGGGCAAGACTTACAACTAGAAAATGGCATAGTACTAGAAGAATTGCGCAAAG
>WTAG01000123.1 GCA_013139755.1 Methylomarinum sp.
CCCCTTTTTCTAAGTAGCTTTGCAGTGGCACTGCGTTTTTTTTGCATCGATATGTCTAAAATCGTTAACTGATCGCCCGCTTGCACAGTGATTTTTTCAAGTAATTTTATATCTCGTTTAATATCCGTGATTAAGGTTGATGACTGAGGGTTTGCACGGCGGAGTGGTATAAGTGCGCAAATACCATCAGCATCATCATTGAAAATATCGTAATGCATGGATTATTTGTTCTTGGGTAAGATGCCGCGTTCACGTAATGTTGCGATCACGCGCTGTACGCTTTCCTCTATAGAGAGTGCGTGAGTATCAATTTTTAATTCTGGATTAGTTGGGGCTTCATAAGGTGATGAAATACCAGTAAAGTCTTTTATTTCCCCATCTCTTGCTCTTTTGTATAAGCCTTTTACATCTCTTTGTTCGCAAACTTCTAACGGACAGTAGCAGTGAATCTCAATAAAGTCACCATGTGGCATTAGGCTTCTTGCCATGGCGCGTTCTTCTTTGAAAGGAGAAATAAAAGCCGTGAGTGTGATAACACCTGCTTCAAGCATTAATTTGGCTGTTTCACTAATTCTTCTGATATTTTCTTTACGGTCTTTATCGCTAAATCCAAGATCCTTATTTAACCCGTGACGAACATTATCGCCATCGAGTACAAATGTATTCAGTCTTAGTTTATAGAGTTCTTGTTCTACTGCATGTGCAAGTGTTGACTTTCCTGAACCAGACAAACCTGTAAACCAAAGAACAACAGATTTGTGTTGATTTTTTTCTTCTCGGAGTTTTCTGCTGATAGTGGCTTGATGCCAGACGACATTGCTGGATTTCTCATTTGGGTTGATCATTTTTTTGTTTGTTTGTTTGTTTGTTTGTTTGTTTGTTTGTAAGTAAGGGTGAAATGGTTATTTGTAAAATGCTTTGTAGGCTGTAATAACAGGAGATAGAACGAATTTAAAAGTTATTATAAAGCGTATTAGGTAAGGAAAAATAGTGTTAATATACTTTACAGTTTCTAACATACAGATTGTGCATTTTAAGGAACATTAAATGATCCCAGTTATTCTATCCGGCGGTAGCGGTACACGACTTTGGCCTTTATCTCGTGCTCAGCACCCCAAACAGTTTTTACCTCTAGTTTCTAATCATTCCATGCTGCAGGAAACGGTTTTGAGGTTACATGGTATTGATAGGATTGAAGCTCCTATCGGTGTGTGTAATGAAGACCACCGTTTTATGATGGCTGAGCAGTTAAGGGAAATTGATATTGCTCCTTCTGCTATTATTTTGGAGCCTATGGGAAAAAACACTGCTCCGGCTGTGGCTTTAGCTGCATTGGCGGCCGAATCGGAAGATGATATTTTATTGATATTACCAGCAGATCATGTGATTGCAGATGTTGATTCATTTCAAATAGCGGTTAAACGAGCAGAAAACCTGGCGGAACAAGGGTATTTAGTGACTTTTGGGATTGTGCCAACAGAACCTGAAACGGGTTACGGCTATATAAAAGGCGGTAAGCAAAATACCGAGTATGCTTTTGACGTAGATTCTTTTGTCGAGAAACCTGATTTAGGTACTGCACGGAAATATGTCGATAGTGGTGAATATTTCTGGAATAGCGGTATGTTTGTTTTTAAAGCAGGGCGTTATTTAGAAGAATTGGATAAGTACAATCCTGATATTTTAATTACCTGCCGTGAAGCTTATAACTCTGCAGAGGTTGATGCTGACTTTGTTCGTTTGGAGAAGGCTGTGTTTTCTCAATGTCCTGCTGATTCAATTGATTTTGCCGTAATGGAGAAAACAGATAAAGCGGTTGTGGTTCCTTTAGCTGCTGAATGGAATGATGTGGGGTCTTGGTCTGCATTATGGGATGTCACAGAAAAGGATGGCGAGGGGAATGCACTTAGTGGTGATGTGCTCACTGTTGATACGCAGAATTGCTTTTTACATTCAAGCAGTCGATTAATTACGACAGTTGGTTTGAATGATTTAGTGGTTGTGGAGACATCTGATGCTGTTATGGTAGCAGCAAAAGACAATGTGCAGGATGTTAAGGCCATTGTAGATGCATTAAAAAAGCAAAATCGTTCTGAGGCTGATATACACCGCAAAGTTTACCGACCTTGGGGGTATTATGATTTGGTTGATCATGGCGGGCGGCATAATACTAAGCGTATTGTGGTTAATCCAGGTGCTAAACTATCGGTACAGAAACATCATCACCGTGCTGAGCACTGGATTGTGGTTAAAGGGACGGCGTTAGTGACTAAAGCGGGTGAGCAAATATTGTTAACAGAAAATGAGTCAACTTATATTCCATTAGGGGTTGTTCATTGTCTTGAGAATCCAGGCGTTATACCGTTAGAGATGGTTGAGGTACAATCGGGTAGTTATTTAGGTGAAGATGATATTGTTCGTTATGATGATAAGTATGGGCGAGTATAGTGATGGTTAGTTATCTGCTTCCCATGAGCGAGGCTAGACCTGAGTTAATTAGTTCAATGGAAATAAAGATTATTAAAGCCTATAGGATGTAGAATGTGAATGAAGCGTATTCATCTGTGCACCCTATAGCTTTGGCTAGTTTTATTTAAAGAATGGTTTTTTTCGGTAAATCTTACCTAAAGTAAGAGGTGCAAATAATCATCTAAATATTAAAATTACCACTATTTGGAAGTGAGGCTTCAGCCGCACTTCCAAATTTTAGAATAGATATAGTCCCCTACTTACAATCAATATTTTGGTCTGTTTTACCTGTTTAATTACTAGGCATGTATCAATGAAGCTATTTTGTTTATTTTTAATAATGTTTTTTTCGGTCACTATTTCAGCAGATTCTTTACCTGATTTAATTGATAAAACAAAGCAATCAATTGTAGCTGTTGGTACATACATGCCAAAACGTTCACCTAAAGCATTATTTTTAGGGACTGGTTTTGCGATTAATGATGGTCGGTTAATAGTCACAAATGCCCATGTGCTACCTAAAAAAATAGATGCTATGGGTTTTGAGGTACTGACTGTTTATATAAAACAAAATGGCCAATCAAAAAAGTTAGATGTAAAGGTTGTTGCTATTGATAAAGAACATGATATTGCTATATTACAGCTATTGTCAGGCACCTTGCCAGCTTTGGCGTTAGAGAGTAGTGTAGTAAGGGAAGGGCAATCAATTGCTTTTACGGGTTATCCGATAGGTATGGTGCTTGGTCTTTATCCTGTAACGCATACAGGGATTATTTCGGCAATTAGTCCAGTCGTTATTCCTATGATGAGATCCAGGCAGTTAAATGCAAAGTTACTAAAACGATTAAGAGATCCGTTTAAAGTTTATCAATTAGATGCAACTGCCTATC
>WTAG01000429.1 GCA_013139755.1 Methylomarinum sp.
TGGCTTTTTTATTTTATATTTTAAAGAAAAAAAGACTATTTTATTTCCCCCTCACCCAACCCTCTCGGCAACTGCTCCTGCGTTGCTCTACCTCCTGCATCCGTGCAGTCGTCCCTTCGGAGAGGGCTTTCAGAGAATAATACAATTAATGTGCTATTTCTGAACCTGCAATAAGTTCATAGCCATATTTATTAATCTGCATTTCGATTGTGTATGTAATCGATAGACAAACCTTTTATTAGTGATTGGAAATCTGAGTGGCGTTTTCACTACCAAATTTTAGGCCAGGAGGCCTGTTAGTTTCTGGAAAACCGTAGACTTCGACTGTAATATTATCGTCTGCAGCTGTTTTAAGAAAATTTTCCAGTGTCTCTTGAATATCAAAATCGATAAATTGTGCTTTAGATGCATCAATCACTAAGGTGCTATTTTCATTAATATCATTTAAAGTCCGCCTTAATAATGCTTTGTTTAAAAAGGACACGTCTTTATGCAAGGTCAAAGTGTAATGATCTTCTTCGATATGCAGAGAAATAGATTTCTGAAAATTTGATTGAATAACAAAATAGAGACCGGCACCAATACCGATTAAAACACCCTGTAATAAATCGGTGCTTAGAATAGCGATGATGGTTATTACAAAAGGTAAAAATTGATTCCATCCTTGACGATACAGCGTCATAAAAAGTTGCGGTTTGGCAAGTTTATAGCCGGTTTGTAATAAAATAGCTGCGAGACAAGCTAGTGGAATTAAATTCAGAAACTGGGTAAAAAATAAAATACTAAGCAATAGAAATATTCCGTGAACAAAACTGGCAATTCGTGTTCTACCACCCGCATTAATATTGGCCGAGCTGCGTACAATTACCGCAGTGACAGGTAAACCACCGATCAGACCACTGAGAATATTACCTACGCCCTGAGCTTTTAATTCACGACTAGTTGGTGCAACACGTTTTAATGGGTCTAATTTATCAACCGCCTCTAGACTAAGTAATGTCTCTAAACTTGCGATAATGGCTAAGGTAATAGCAATAATATAAACTTGGGGGTTACTAAGAAAACTGATGTCCGGAAGCATAAATAAATCAATAAATTGATTTAGGTTTTCTGTTGTTGGTAGAGAAACCAGGTGTTTTCCACTAACCGAAAATGCTGGAAACCATTGGTTGGCCACAAAGTTATAGCCTATACCCCAGCTGACGGCGACTAAAGGACTAGGGATTAATTTAAGTAGACTGATGCGCTTTAGGAAAGCAGTTTCCCAGAGAATTAGAATCAGTAATGCACCTAGCGTTATTAGACCGCTACTAATAGAAATTGAACCAAAAGCAAGAAATAAATCTTGAAAACTACTGGCAGCGGTCTCATCCATATAGCTTTCATCGCCTTGAAATCCACCATCATAGCCAACAGCATGAGGTAATTGCTTGATAATCAGAATCAGACCAATGGCTGCCAGCATCCCTTTAATCACTGAAGTGGGAAAAAAAGCACCAATAATCCCAGCACGTAGATACCCCAGAATTAACTGTAAGATGCCAGCCAATACCACACTGACTAAAAAACCACTGTAGCTACCTAATTGCTCGATGGCGTTAAAGACAATGACAGTTAAGCCGGCAGCAGGACCAGAAACACTGAGTTGTGAACCACTAAGCCAAGATACCACAATGCCACCTATTAAGCCGGCGATCAGACCTGAGAATAGTGGTGCGCCTGATGCCATAGCAATGCCTAGGCAAAGAGGTAGGGCGACCAGAAAAACCACAATACCGGCGGGAATATCTTGTTTAATATGGGCTGTGTAGTAATTGAGATGTTTATGAATCATAATCGTATTTTTGAGCCTAAAGAGAACTGTGTTTACTACTGCTAATAAACAGCAGGTTCATATTCATAAATGGGGTGGATTTTATCTCTGGGGTTAAGGGTAATTAGAGAATTTAGTAAGCCATCTGATAGGTTATAGACCCAGCCATGAATGGTCGGGCTGTTGTGTTTGTTCCAGGAGTCTTGAATAATTGATGTATGCGATAAGGCATGCACTTGTTCTATGATATTCAGTTCAACCAGTTTGTTAACGCGCTGCTCTTCGGTTGGTAGACAGTCAATTTCTTTTTGATGTAGACGATAAACGTTTTTAACATGCATCAGCCATTTATTGGTAATCAATAAATCTGAGTTTTGTTTACTTAGAGCGGCTTTAACACCGCCACAATCATGATGACCACATACCACAATATGTTTAACTTGAAGTACGTTGACTGCATATTGCAAGACACTTAAGCAATTAAAGTCTGTGGCAATAACCTGATTGGCAATATTGCGATGAATAAACATTTCACCAGGTTTAGCGTTCACTACAAGTTCAGCGGGTACTCGGCTATCTGAACATCCAATCCACAATAATTCTGGATTTTGTTGTTTGAGCATTTGTTTGAAATAATCAGGGTTTTCAGTTTTTAAATTTTCAGCCCAGATCTTGTTGTTGTTTAAAAAGTTTTCGAATAGTTGCATGAGAGTCCTTTACAGAAATTAATTGTTATTATTTTTTCCAATTCCAGTTTGAGTTTTGTTGAAATTATTGGAGTGATAAGGGTTGATGAAGAAATTTTAGCAGCCTTATTCATAGTGATTCGATACTATATTGAAAAGTCGTTAGCTTGTCAAACAGGTATCAATTCAATATTTCTTTGTTGTAAGCCTTAGGCAATTGACTAGTTGTCAGAAGATTGGGAAGAAAAACGATTGATAGGGAGTTCAACAGCTTCAACTGTTATATTTTTTTATGATACAAAACTCAGTTTATATTTGAATGGAAAGTCATTGAGAAATAAAGTGTGTTTCTAAAAATCGGTTGCACAAGCTCGCCACGGTTTCTTGTTTATATAAAATTAAGTCAATAAATGCTTGTGCAGCAGGTGATAAGCGTTTTGTTTCATTGTGTACCACATACCA
>WTAG01000171.1 GCA_013139755.1 Methylomarinum sp.
GATCTTTTTGCCTTGTTCCGCGAGTTTTTGATCAATTGCCGGCAGTATATCCTCAGGCCAGATAGGAGACTCTAGTGAAACCAGATGATCCTCAAGTCTTACTAAATTCCGTTGCACGACAGAAGAGCGATAGCCTATATCTCCCTTCTGTTTTTTAAGGTCAAATGTCCCAAATACACCAAGTACTTCACCGGTGTTACGCCCTAATGGCCCCAAAAACCCTATTAAACCACCTGGGTTATTATTGCCGACACCGTTCCATTGCACAAAGTCATGCTGCGGTGTATCCCATAAAAATGGATAGCTTACCGGTGCGTTAGCTGGGTTAGAATTTGCCTGACCTGGAGTTAAATGTTCCAATACGCGATTAAATATTCGGCCAAATGCATCAAGCCGACCGTAACCGTAGTGTACAAGCTGATCACCCTGCACTGGCGCATTGCTTGTATTATATTCCTCTCGATCTCGAGAAATAGTGTTAAGCATATTTCGAAATGCCTCTTTGTTTTCAGAGACATCTTTATCGATCATGATTTTAGCCAAACGATCAAACTTAGCTGGATTATTTAAAGTTGCCTTAACCGCATTTTCGATTTCTAAAAAGAATCCCTCAAAATCTGCTAGCGTTGGTGCTCCGTCAACCCGTATCCCTGTTCCCTTATAATTGATTTGATTGGTATGGCAGGCTGCACATGTAAACCCAACATAACTTTTATCTTGATAAGTATCTTCTACAAAACCAACCGGAAGACCCTCGGGGTTATCATAACTGGATCTTTGTATTAAAAAACGGTATTTGGCCATATTCGCGGGATTACGAAACAGCGTCTCATTATCTGCCTGTTCGAGATTCAGAAAAACTTCGTAAGGCATGAAATTAGATCCTTGCGTAGTATAGTAAAACCACAAACTGTCATATCTATCCCAATTTTGCTCCAGATAGACAATTTGATTGGTGTTATCACCAAAAACATCCTTTTTAGTTGTTTCAGCATAACGATCCGAATCCACAACAACACCTTGTGAAACATAGGTACAGCTAGCCAGTAGAAAATAGGCCGGAGCCAAGAGTAAGCCTGTTTTTTTCATTTATTTCTCCATTATTATTATTTTTCAGTCGAAAACATATTAAAAAAAGTGATACTTGTGTGTTTTCTTCGATGCGAAGTATTGCAGAAGCTTGGCGAGTACCCATTCTCAGTCGACTGATGCTGCCGATAGCAGATGCTCAGTGAGCGAATGCCTAGCAGGAAAAACCAAAGCTTTGCAATCCGCATTATTCGTTTCAAAATCAATTTTCACTTGTCGAGCAGGAAATGTGTTGTGGAACACCTGTCGGACTAACTTTTGGTAATCTATCCAATTTCTTTTCCTGAATTGAGTAGATTTCAGTATAGTTGAAAATTTAAAGTTAACCTGCCCCTAATTATTAAGTTAACCTGACCCTAATTATTCTTGATTTTCATGTAATGATTTCAGATCAGTATATTTGTGCACATTGCCCATTATTAAATGCTCGAACTCATCTTTTTTATTTTGATAATTTTTTAGAGTATTGTTGTAATTTGGTGATTTTAAATTACCGGCTAGCGAAAACCAAGGCTGTGCAAATGGGTCTCAATAATGAGTGGCTAAAAGCACAAGGGTTAGTATCTGTTAAAGAACAGTGGGTAAAGTTCCATTATCCAAATGGCTAATGAAGCGCTCCGTGCGGACCCGCACGCGGGGTGCTGTGGGGAGGGCTGGAGAGAAACCAGCCCTTACCCGATTATGTTTGATTGTTTTTATATACTTCCAAATCAGAAAGAAATTTCTTTGCATCTTCCCACCCTAATTTAGCAGATTCTTCGAAAAGAGAATTCGCCTTTTCGTGATTCAAAGTTACTCCTTTGCCATAATAATATAAGATTGCTAACTGGTATTTGATTCCTCCAAAAACATAATCATTTTCCAGCTCAATATACGACTTTAATATTCTGTAGCATTTTTCATATTCTTCCTTCGAATATGCCCCAGTACCTGCGCCTAAATTTGCACTAGCCCTAAACTCATTACAGGTATTTTTTGCAATTCCGAATTTGGAGAGTATGCAGACAAGAAAAACAAAAACATGAACTGAAATATAGACTACCCATTTTAATATATATTTCATCAATTTCATTTATTGTAAAAACATAACGACCGATATAACCGGCGGTAAAAAGCGATTGCGAGTGAAACGAGTAACGCTTTTTGCCGTCCGCGTTTATATTTTTGTTAGGTTTGGTTGTCTGTAAATGTTGGAGTTCGTATCTAGCTTCAACCTACGGCACTATAATTAAATAGATTTTGAGTGCTATATCGCTAACAAAAGCGAATATCATAGAATAATATATCGGCTTTTTATAACGCAATAATAATTCAATCGGCTTAGGAATAGACTGATTATCAGGCTCTAAGGTTTCAACAGCAGGTTGCCATTGACGACCTAAAGCGTTAATCACTAATTGTCTAATTTCTTCAACATTTCGTAATTGACCTAATTTTTCGCCAATATTTACTCTTTGTTTATCTGCCGTTACCACGATTAAATCATACCAAACCCTATATGAAGTGCCATGAAATGAATTTTCTGTTTTTGCAGAAATTCCTTTTTCAGGAATAATATCAACAATATTTTCCGATTCAATCATTTCTGTCACAACATATTTAAAGAGTTGTTGCTTTTTTAAAATTCCTTTTGAATTAACTTCAACCGTTAAACGATTAGCAACAAGAAAAAAAACTATAGCAAATAAAAGTAAAGAAACCAACCCAAAATAGATAGCGATTAATTTGGCGGTAATAGGCAAAAATTCAGGGAAATTGTTAAAGAAAAGAGAGTCAAAATAGGCAATTGCCAGTGCTAAAATACACAAAATAATAGCAATGGCTTTTGAACGTCCACGATTATACGAAAGCAAAACTCCCGATGCGGTTTGAGTTATTTTCGGATTCGATTTTGTTTTGAATTGAGAGAGTTCAACTGTATGTAATGTTGTCGGTTCATACTGTGATTCAGCAACAGGTAGACTCTCACCTTTTTCAACGGGGATAGTGTAAAAGCGATCAAAATTAAGACCTGATAACGGAACCTTGATATGCAACTGCCAAAAATAATAATTATCGCTTTCCAGTTCAGACTTAGGACAATTAGCGGGCAAATTAAATGAAAACTCAAACCGCGTATGTTGTGTGTAACGATGCGGTGTGACCGTTATTATATCCTGCCAAGTTGCTGATTTTTTTATTTCACCATTTTGTCGATACTGATGCACACAAGTTAAAACAAGTTTGGCTTTTTTTGCATCACTTAAGATAACAGGCAGGTCAATATAAGCTGTTAATTTTTCACCTGTTTTCACAGGAAATGTCGTAATAGTAATCGCTGCTTTGCCAAATTTATACCAAGCCCTCGTTTTTTTGATGGCAATACAGATTAAAAATATTCCTAGAATAGGAAATATACCAATCAAATAAGCCTTCGGTTCTTGTTCAAATCGCTCTAATAATTGTTGGGACGTTTCGATAAAAACAAAAACCATAGGAATATTCCACAAAAAAGCCAATAACCAAGTACCTAAAAGTCGATTTTTATCTTCAGATAAAATCTGATGGTTAGCTGAGGTATTCATAATTCATTTCACCAATTAAAACACTATACCAAAGCAAGGTATTTGCTGATACCAATGTTGAACAATTAAAAACAAGCATATTTTTTTATAGTATTTCATTAGCGGATATTCCACTAATGAATAAGCATAATATAGAAAATAAAATGTATTTATTCCATTGCTTCCTAATGCCGAGTTGAGATGCGATTTTGCCCTGAGAATCAGCCTGGCAGGATGGATTATCAGGGCAAAATCGTCAGCTCGAACGTTTAGTGTACGCCCAGCATGGGCGTGAACTTATGAGGTGAAAGTCCTCTGTGGGAGAACCTACCTCATTCTTTTTTTTGAATGAGTATAACCACTAGCCGACGGCAATTGCAACCCCGCGAGGTGTTGTGAGAAGGAAGCCTGAGTGCAAAACTGCGAGCCTACGAACAGAAATGTCATATAAGGCCAAGTCTCAGGGGTGAGTTAGCACGAGATAACAAAACCCATTGGTTCGCGAGATATGGTAAATGGCAAGGTTGTGCAGTGAAAGTTCACGTTCTTATCTGGGGAGATCTATTTAACGTGCGATGTCGGTTGTTGGTGAAAATAGCAGTTGGGCAACTGCATTAAATGTCCAGGCGGCCTGACGGCTATTCGTCAGAATTCGAGCGAATTAATAGCAACACAA
>WTAG01000017.1 GCA_013139755.1 Methylomarinum sp.
TAAAAGTTTCTTAATATTTAGTTGTTTCAATAACAACAAATCTTTAACTTGCTGTTCATTTTTTCCGCGAGCAATGATACTGCATATCGGCATGCCTGTGTTAATAAATGCATCCGCTTGCGGTATATCAACCACCCACGCTGGCCACAAAGTGTTTTTGTTGATATAGATATCTGATTCAGCAAAAATAATTTGATAGCCCTGATAATCATCAGGGCGTTCAATAGATGCCAATCGCTCCACACTAAAACTATCAATATGTGCTGATAATATACTGCTTTTATAAAGCTGCATACTGGCAGATGGACGGGGATTTATTTCAAGCACATAACATTGTGTATCATTAACAATAAAATCTAGTGAATTAATGCCTTTTAAGGAAAACTCAACCACAAGCTGGTTCAACCAGGCACTTACTATATTGACAAGCCATTCACTTATTTCTGGCTGACTTATCACTCCAGAAAACACAAAATCATTATCTACCAGCGAAGTCACAAACTGCTTATTAAAACCAATGATTTTAAAGTCATAGCCGTTCGCCATAAATAATACTGACATTGCTATACCTGGTTGATACTTTTGCCAATAAATATCAGCCGAATCATCGGGTAAACATTTATACTTTTTAACACCTATTCCCCCTTCACCCTGCATAGGTTTAATCAACCAACCTTCACTATTAATAGGTGGCTCAAAAGTTGTTTCCGGAAAAGGTATTTGTAATCTTATTAAGGTTTGAAAGAATTGCGGCTTATTTTGAATGGCTAAAAAAGCATCGGGTGTATTGCCTAAAACTGTTAAGTTTTGATTTAGAAATGCAAGGGTAGCTGGATAACACTCAAGACCACTTCCATAAACAACATGTGTGATAGTGTATTTTAGACTTAAAACAGAAAATGCTGCTTTTACACACTCTAAAGCTAAACTATCGACCTTGATACAATCCAACGCTAATACTTGAGTATCAGCATCGGAAAAACAGTCTATAACTAAAGGTTCAAATCCTATATTTTTGGCCAATTGTGCCAACATGCGCCCAGAGTTTGCAACTATCAGCATATTTTTAATTTCAGACACTAGGCTCCGCCAACATTACATTGATAAATTCAACAATGCCACACGAAATCCGCAATAGCTAATTAAAATTTATGGAATTGATCGGCATGGGATTGTGTAGATGTCATCGCCCTACTAACTTTTAATTCAAATAGTAAGGTACGCGTCACCCATTCGACTCACTAAAAAGCAATAGATACTATTGCGATAAACAGAACGTAATGTCCTCTTTGTTGTCAGATACTCATCTATGAAATAGAAGGTCGCCATGAAACAACCGATTTATTCAGAAGACTGGCCTGATATCGATACTGCGATTTACAACCGTTCGGTAAAAATGTTGAGTGCCGTCAAAAACATGCTCAGCGTAAAGTTCGAACTCTATGCTGATACGCAATTAATGCAGGGTGATATTTTCCTGTTCAATCATTTCTCCCGCTTCGAAACATTTATCCCCCAATTTCTGATTTTTGAAAGAACCGGTGCTTATTGTTGCTCAATTGCTTCCAGTGAGTTCTTCAGTAAAGACACTTTTCTTTCTAACTACCTAAAAAGTCTTGGTGTTTTTCCACACGACCATCCACGATTATTCGCAATGCTGGCAGGACAAATACTGCGAGGCCGCAAAGTTATTATTTTTCCTGAAGGTGGCATGGTTAAAGATCGCCGCGTTATTGACAAGCATGGCGAATACAGCATTTACTCACGCATCACCGGTAATCGGCGTAAACACCATACCGGTCCAGCTGTTTTAGGTCAGGGCGTAGAAGCTTTGAAAACAGCGATTCGATATGCTTTTAAAAAAAATGATATCGACCGTTTACAACACTGGCAAGAGCTACTTCAATTCGACAGTCTTGATGAGCTGATGGCTACAACACACAAACCAACACTAATTGTACCTGCCAATATCACTTTTTACCCGATCCGTTCCTCAGAAAACTTACTATTCAAAAGTGTTGAATTGTTTTCAGATAAACTGAGTCTTCGGCAGTCTGAAGAACTGTTAATAGAAGGCAATATCATGCTTAAAAACACTGACATGGATATCCGCATGGGCAGCCTGGTCAATCCCTGCTGCGTTTGGGGTTGGCGCACCCATTTTGTAATGAATAAGGTGGCTCCAGGCATTACTGAACTGGACGATGTGTTCAAATTAAGTTCAGACCCCAAAAGCTGGAAAGAACGTCTACTGGGCCATTATTTTATCAAGAACGCGCAATGTTCTCGCAATCAATACATGGAGAAGATCTACGCCAATGTCACAGTAAATATCAGCCATCTAGCATCCACGTTAATCATGTGCTTTATCGCGGCCAAGCAACAACATATTAAAAAAAACCAGTTTTATACGGTGTTATACATCGCCATTAAAAAACTGCAAAAGAATGCCAATATACATTTGCACAACAGCCTATTAAACCCTGATGATTATGGTGGATTGGTACATGATGTTAATGTTCGCTTCGATCATTTTATTTGCATCGCCAAGGAAGCTAACTTAATTAACGAACAAGACGGATGCTATCATTTTTCAAACAAACTCTGCGAAGACTATCACTTTGACCGCATTCGCCTGGAAAACCCGATTGCAGTCTACAACAACGAGGTCGCTCCGTTAAGCAGCATTCGAAACAACTTACTGGCAGCGGACCGGGATTATAAAAAATTAACCGCTTTCCAGTTAGCCGCCTGGCATTTTGAGGATGAACAACTCGGACTGACTTTTGAACAACAAAGCTACAGTAGCAAGCATGACCAAGGAATTAAACAGCAGGAAACGGCTATCGCCGACCCCTCACCTTTTTTTATCCAACCCAAACACCCAAATGGCATCGGTATCTTATTGGTTCACGGCCTGCTCGCCAGCCCAGCCGAACTGAGAGATTACGGCCATTATTTGGCCAAGCAGGGTTTCACCGTACTGGGCATACGACTCAAAGGACACGGTACCTCCCCTTATGCCTTACGCGACTTAAGCTTTGAACAATGGTTCGAAAGCGTAAAAAGAGGCTTTAACATTGTTAAATTACATTGTTCAAAGTTGTTTATCATCGGTTTTTCGACCGGTGGTGCACTAGCCCTAAAACTAGTTGCGGAAAATCACCCCGAAATCAAAGGGGTAATCACCGTATCGGTGCCAATAAAACTTATCAACCTCACTTTCATGTTAGTGCCTTTGCTACATACCACCAATACTTTAGTACATTGGATATCATCGTTTGAAGGCGTCAAGCCCTTTATAAAGAATACACCAGAACACCCTAACATTAACTACCGAAACACACCTGTTCGGGCTTTATATGAATTACGCCGCCTGATACAGCACATTGAAGTGCTACTGCCTGAGATAGAAACACCTGCCCTGTTGCTTTACGCGGATCAGGATCCGGTAGTGTCCCCCCATAGTTCTAAAACCGTTTATGAAAAACTCGGTACGAAATACAAACAGTTGCAGTCTATAAAAGCCGATCGGCATGGCATATTGATGGAAAACATAGGCGGAACCTGGCTATTTATCGATGAATTTTTAAATCAATACAGCCAAGACCCGACAATCGCTCCCATGTCATCACATACTTCTTCAACTCAGGAGACAGCATCATGAAAAACGTCGTTATCGCAAGATATGCAAGATCGCCATTTACACCTGCACACAAAGGCGCATTGGCTGGTGTCAGGCCGGACGAATTAGCCGCACAAGTGATTAAGGAACTGGTTCATGAAAGTGCAATTGATCCAAATGACATAGAAGACCTGATTCTAGGCTGTGCTTTCCCGGAAGGAGAACAAGGACTTAATCTGGCTCGACTGGTGGTGCATTTGGCAGAATTACCTGTCAGCGTTGCAGGGCTCACGGTCAACCGCTTCTGCGGTTCCTCAATGCAGGCCATACACATCGCTACTGGAGCAATACAAATGAATGCCGGCGAAGCTTTCATTTGTGCCGGCATCGAATCTATGAGCCGTGTGCCGATGGGCGGCTTCAACACCCTACCTCACCCTGATCTCTACAAAAACTATCCTCAAGCTTATATCGGCATGGGTGAAACAGCAGAAAACCTGGCACTGAAGTACCATATATCTCGTACTGAACAGGAGAAATTTGCCCTGCTCAGTCAGCAAAAAACCTATGCCGCTCAACAACAAGGCTTACTGACTAATGAAATCATCCCAATCAAACTAGCTAATGGCGAAAGCATCACCCTAGACAGTTGTTTACGACCCGAATCAACGGCCGAAACAATGGCACAATTACAACCTGCCTTTTTACAAAATGGCAGTGTGACCGCAGCGACTTCCTCCCCTTTAACAGATGGTGCAGCGGCTGTACTAGTCTGCTCCGAAGCTTATGCCGACACACATGGACTAGACAAACTGGCACGCATTAAAGCTATTGCGGTATCTGCCTGTCAACCTGAAATTATGGGCATAGGCCCTGTCGTTGCGATCCAAAAAGCCTTAAATCGAGCTGGATTGACGCTTCCCGACATAGATATCATTGAACTCAACGAAGCTTTCGCCGCCCAGTCTCTTGCTGTTCTAAATGATCTAGTCATTACCCCGGAAAAACTGAATCTTGATGGTGGTGCAATCGCTTTAGGCCATCCATTAGGCGCAACGGGCGCTCGCATCACTGGCAAAGCAGCAAGCCTTCTGCAACGTGAAGACAAACAATTCGCCCTGGCTACCCAGTGCATCGGTGGTGGCCAAGGTATTGCAACGATATTGGAGGCCGTGTCATGAACATTGAAAAGGTCGCTGTGATTGGTGCAGGTGTTATGGGTAGTGGCATTGCTGCACATATTGCCAATGCAGGGGTTCCTGTCTATTTACTGGATATTGTTCCTGAAAATGCCAGTAACCGCAATGTAATAGCAGAAAGCGCTATCGCTAAAATGTTAAAAACTGCACCGCACTCTTTCATGCACCCAAAAAATGCACGACTGGTCACACCGGGTAACATTGAAGATGATTTAGGCAAACTGGATCAAGTCGACTGGGTGATAGAAGCCGTCATCGAAAACCCATACATCAAACAGACTCTGTACCAAAAACTAGCTAAGGTTTGCCACCCAGATACCTTAATTTCCTCAAATACTTCTACTCTGCCACTAAGCATATTAACCGATAAGCAATCAGACAGCTTTAAACGCCGCTTCATGATTACCCATTTTTTTAATCCGCCGCGTTATATGCGTCTTCTAGAAATGGTTGCGCCAGCCGAATTAGACCCAAATCTTCTGAAAACTGTTAGCTCTTTTGCTGATCTCAGATTAGGTAAAGGCTGTGTCTTGTGTAAAGACACCCCTGGATTCATCGCCAACCGTATCGGAACTTACTGGTTACAAACAGCTGTATTGGAAGCTATTTCGCTCAACCTCAGCGTAGAACAATGCGACGCAGTGATGAGCTTATTTGGTGTTCCGAAAACTGGCGTGTTCGGTTTATTAGATCTGATCGGTCTAGACTTGATGCCTCATATTTTGAAAAATTTTAAACATTCTTTAAACCCTAAAGACCCCCTGCATGCTATCACCAATATACCGCCACTAATACAATCCATGATTGAACAGGGCAATACTGGCCGTAAAGGCAAAGGTGGATTTTACCGACTACAACCTGGATCAAAGCATAAAATCAAACAATCAATTAATCTTCAACAGGGTGAATACAGCCTAAGCAAGAAATTTCAAATCAAAGACGTCTCATTTAAGACTGGCGACCTGCAAACATTTCTTGACAGTGACGGTGTGTTAAACCGTTACGCCTGGCGAGTATGGTCAAAAACACTCAGCTATACCGCCAACCTAATCAATGAAATCGCAGACGATATAACTGCCATCGATAGTGCTATGAAGTTGGGTTACAACTGGCGATTGGGTCCTTTCGAACTGTTAGACCACTTAAACATTAAATGGATTACTAATAAACTGGAACAAGAACAACGCACCCTTCCAGACATTTTAAAAAATCGGCAAAATCTGTACCGCACCGAAGCAAGTTCACTGCAATATAGAAACGAAATCAACTGTTATTTCCCATTACAACGCCCAGAAGGCGTGTTATTACTCAGTGATATTAAATTACAAAAACCGCCCATTTTGGAAAATTCTGTGGCCAGTCTATGGGATATTGGCGACGGAATCGTGTGTTTTGAATTTCACAGTAAAATGAATACGCTGAACGTTGACAGCATGGAATTACTCCAGGCAAGCATCAAAAAAATTACTGATGAATACCAAGGGCTTGTTATCCACAATGAAGCCGATAATTTCTCTGCGGGTGCAAACCTAACCATATTAACGCCAGCCATTCTTGCTCAAGACTGGGCAACAGTTAAGTCAATTATCCAACTTGGTCAAAATACCTACCGACCGAATTATCTTTCAATCAATCCCCTTTGCCTTTTTTCTTTTCTTCGGGCCATCATCTTTTCAGTGTGTCTCTTAATGCGAGCTGTTTTTCTCTTTATCCATAGCCATTGCAACCAGTCCCACAAATTAAGTTTCTTTTTACCTTTGTAAGATAACAATAGGGAAATTCTATCTTTTTTATTAAAGATACCATCAGGCAATGTGTAGTTCAACTCTGCAAGGCTCTTTATTATCCATCTAAACCGCGAAACAGAACTCCTGTCCACTCTCTGAAGGTCAAAAAGAGCTATATCGGGAGCATCGGATTTGTCTTTATAATAAAGCAGGATATGGGTGGCATTGAAATCACGGTGATTGAAACCTTTTTCATGCATCCTTC
>WTAG01000071.1 GCA_013139755.1 Methylomarinum sp.
ATTGATAAGACAGTTGTGGTGTTTCGGCTTTTTGAGCATTTCTGAATTCAGGTGAATCAGGTTTGCGGGTATTTTGTGCAACAGGCGGTTGTGTGAGTAATTGCACCGAATGCGCAGTACATTGAAAAGGCTTTGTCTTGTTAGCCCAAGCTTGGTCAGGTAAATAGAGTAATAATAGACTGATGGCAAGTGCAATAACATGGCATTTTAATTGGCCAGACGCACGCATAGGGCGGCTGTCAACGATGTTATTTAGGTAGTATAGAGGATTGATTAAAGCGGACATTAAAGATAAACGTTATATGTGTAGCATGTGCTGGCTGAATGAAAACCCGTCTTAAAATAAATAACAGACTGCCTTTTTAGGGCAGCCTGTTAATGGGCAACTTACGTTATTTTAATGTAAAGAATACACCGCTACATCATGATGTAATGGGTCAAATTGATAAATACGTAAGCGACGGCTGGGTTCAAAGTTATAAGTGATATCAACTTTGTGTGTGCTCAGAGTGCCATCATCAGCAACAGGTGGAACCATAATCATACCCCAGGGGCCACCGGCATTAGGCCAGGCGTGGAAACGACCAAAGGTGAAAAAACAGCCAGATCCGAGTTGAGGCGCGGCATTGATGTCTGGGTCACGAGGGCTCGGTTGCAAGAACTCTTCCATACCACCGGTATTCATGGGAAGTATTGTGTCATTGGTGACGATGTACTCTCCTGTCGACTGGTCGATAGCCAGATCCTGTTTACCAGGGTTTGGTGTTGTATCTAATAACACATCATCAATAATCGTGGTTTCACTGCCGACAATAACCGTTTGTTCAGTGTGCTCATGAGCAGCTAAAGCAGTAGTTGGATCCGTTTCCTGGTACTGGTTTTCCCAGCCCCTGGAGCCACCAAAATCAACATTCATATAAGCATGTGGAAAGTTGTCACCATTCAACAGGGTAGCTTTGTAGTTGTAGGGGCGAAGTGTCCAGTCATGTGCGCAGCCATTACAGATACCCTTATAGCTGGCAGGACCTTGGCCACTACCTTCACCTTGCAAACCCTGACGACTACCATATATGGTGTTGTTGGCGTAAAGCAGGGTAATGGTTGCATCAGGATCCGCAGCAACACCGGTAGGTAGTTTTGTTCTATCCATCCAATCCAGATATGACACCCTTAAATCTTTAATCATTTGATTTAATTGATCCATGTCAAAGTGTTTGTTCCTGCCCTTTTGGTTAATATCATGTAGGATCATAGTCATGATGTTCCACATGCGTTTAGCTGGCGCGATGTCACCAATTTTAGCAATAGCCGCTAGTTTGGTTTCTTCGTTTAAGCGGGGGTTAAGACCAAAGACATCCGATTCCCATTGCACCAGCGTTCTACCACCGGCTACTGTAGTTGCATTTTCAATCACCTGTACTCGCGGTGGATGGATACGCCAACCCCAGGTGTAAGTCAGGTTGTAATACTTACCTAGAGTCTCCTTAATTTTAACGCTGTAACGATTTCCTTCATCCAACATTGGAAAGTAGGATTGATCCATAGATACATGAAATGGGCCGCGGCTGCCATCAGGTTTTTGGTCAAAATACATCACCATGGGCGAGAAATCTTCCATACCATTATGTAGGATGTTAACGTGGTAGGTAATGGTCCAAGGAACATCTTGTACGGCACTGGGATCAACAAAAGCAGTATCTGATTCAATACGTTGATCAAAGTAGATCATTTCAACATCGATGTTACCGCCGGTGACAGTATCGCCTTCCTGACAGGGATTATGCTCTGCACAGCTCGGGATGACGGTTTTTACCTTGTTTGGGCCATTATAGTGCAGCATGGGCATACCGCTATAAGCTCTGTCAGGGATAGGGTTGCCTTCAAGAATATCAATCCCCATTTGCAGGAGGTCTTTATCCATCCAGTTCTTGTAACCTTCCGAAACTTCAAGCATGTCGATGACTTTATCCAGATCATCACTGGGTGATGCGATATTAATACTTTCTTTTACTACCGGGCCATCATGCAAAAGATAGCGGCTATCGCCAATGCCATAGGCAGAAGGTTGGGTATTGGGCATTTCATCACCGTTAAAGTCGAACATGTTACTGTTGACGGTGGGTAAAAAGTTACTGCCCGGTGGGTTGTCAAAAGGATTGACGGCATCAAAATGACCTTCTGGTGTAACCACAAAGGTGGTAGAGCCATCTTCAGACACTGTTTGCATGGAGGGGCCAGGTCTGGGCTGTGTGCCCGGGTGGCCTGCAATACCGGCTGCCAATACAGTGGTTGTTAATCCTGTACTGACTAAAAAGCCTAGGGTACTGGCTATTTTTGATTTTTTTATGGGTTTCATTGACTATCCTCCCTATACACTGTGCAGGTCAACTAAAAATGGTTTATGGTGTTTGCCGACGCTTAAACGGGCGACAGCTTCAGCGATAAACAACGGGTGCTGGCGGCTTGCTTTGGATAACCAGCGACCGGTTTTTTCATTACCTACCCAAGTTAGACCATTGATACGGCCATGTACGCCAAAAGAACTTAATACCTCATGAATGTCTTCAGGCTGTCCGGTTAAAAATTTCCATTTGGCTCCATGGGAATCAGCCAGTTCTTTTAAGGCTTCCGGGGTATCGTGATAAGGGTCAGTGGAGATAGTGTACATATTGACATCATCGCCTAAACGATCTGCCAGCATTTCCTGAACTTTAATCAGATTGCTGATGACAGGATAGCGTTTCTCTCCTTTTACGGAGGTAAAATTGATTAAAACCAGTTTATCGTTGATTAATTGTTCATAAAACCAGGCTTTTTGTTTGTTCTGGTCTTGCACAATAACCTGTGGAAAACGATTGGCATTAGGTCCGCCACTGGCTCGTGGACAGGCTTTAAGCATAGGGTTGCTGCCTGTTACATTGACGCCAGTTGCCGCGCCTGCGACCGCGGGCACAGCCAGCGCAGTTGCAGCGAGAAATTTTCTTCTATTGTTCATGATAGATTCCTTGAATTCTAAATATAAGATGTCTGGATTAGTTTGTCTGATGGTTAGCCTGGGGTAATATCCCAACGTAACATCATGGCGTTATCTTCATGGACATTGTTATGACAATGAATGACATAGCGGCCGACAAAATCATCAAAACGATAGAAAACTTTGGCATGATCATTAGGGCCTAATGTGGCAACGTCTTTACGGGACTTTAGTACACCTGTTGGTGCTTTACCATTCCATTCCAGTACCTGGAATTCTTCAAAATGGACGTGACATGGATGTGCCCATGAGCTGCCTGCATTACGGAAATGCCAAATTTCGGCAGTCCCCTGGCGAGGTGCAGCAGAAATAACGGTTGGATCCATAAAGCTACCATTGACTGTCCATAAGCCCATATCATGGTCGAAAACCCATTCGCGCTCGGCAACCACTTCATTAAGGTTAATACTTGGCAGTTTACGCAAGAAATCAGGCACCTGACTGTTATCGACAACATTGCTGTCAACCACTCTAAATTGCATGACATTCATCTTGTTCGGGCCTTCCAGGCGACGACCGGAAGGTCCCTGACCATTGATTTGCTCCATAATGTTCAGTAATTCAATGGTTTGACCCGGACTGTAACGAGAGAAATCAATAATGACATCCTGACGGTTGGCAGGTCCAAGTACCATTGTGGTCGCTTCAACAGGTTCTTCCAGTAAGTTTCCGTCATTAGAAATAATGAAGAAAGGTGAGGCATCGCTGAGTTGTAACTCATAAAAACGTGATGGACCACCATCATAAATACGGAAACGGTATTTGCGGCGTTCCACATTAAGAAATGGCATGACTTTTCTGTTTACCGTAATCAAGTCACCTAAATGACCATCGGTATCAAAAATGTTGTAAGTCGGATTACCATTACTGTCAAAACGTACATCATGCAGAATTAAGGAGATGTCGTAACCATTAGCTTGTCCCGGTGCACCGCCAAATTGCATATTACCCGGTAAGCGTAATGCTTTAGGGTTTTTATCATTTTCATCACCGGAGTCGATATGGTCGTAGAAAATGGCCATACCTGATAGTCCCGCATAAACGTTAGTTGCGGTGAAATCAATCATGTGATCGTGATACCAAAGACTACCCAATGCCTCGTTAGGATCATTACGGGCATACATCATTGCATGATGATGATCCCAGTATTGTCCAGGAACCGCAAAGTCCATGGGGTAGCCATCACTTTCTGATGCCGTATGTGCATTATGCAAGTGAGTGCTGATAGCCGGATAACCGATTGGCATTTTAATCTGATCAGCTGTGGGCAAGTCGTTGTGGCGACGGACAAATACTGGCTCACCATAACGTGCAACCAATGTTTCACCGGGGGTGCTGCCATTGTATAACCAGGCAATGGAACCGGCTTTTCCAGGGGTCAAGTTGGTTAATTGTGAATGGTAATTCCAGTAACCTTCGGTGATGCGTTGCTCATAATGTTTGACTGGCTGGAACTCATCAAAACGCTGATGCCGATTTGGATCAGGCGGTGTAGTTAGGCTATTAGGGTTAACTGGTTGCAAGGCATTCGGAAGAAATAATGGTTCTGTAAAAGGTGTAACCGGGGGGCTGTCGGGTTCTGTACCCGGGCTTCTGATACCTGTGGGGCGACAAAGCTGTGCTTGTGCCGACTGTGAAAACATGGAGCCACCGAAGATGGCTGGCGTGCTTAATGCAGCTGCACCGGCTTTTAATATCTGTCTTCTTTTTATCGTCATAATATTTAGCCTTGATTGGTTTCAAGGTTCTTGTTGTTAAAAGGGAGGAGTGATAGTTGTAGGGGCTATCTGTTATTTATTTTTAACTTCCTTATTGCTTACATTAGCCAAGCCAAATAAAAGGCGTATTACTTAATTTGGTCGAGATTTAAACGTGAGTTAGCCATTGAGTTGCTTTCAACAAAGACTTCAAAATTATGCATTGCTACATAAGTGAATAACAACGACAACCCCTGCCGTTTAGGGGCTGTTGTTGTGAACTTTGTTGGTACTAACTATAAAAATAAATTGCAGAAAAAGTGAAGTTAATCATATTAAGCAATTAATACGCCATAATTTTTATTTAATGTAATCATAAGATTACGTCATGAGTATGTGCTTATTTTGTAATAAGTCATGGCATATGACGCGAAAAAATAAGTTAAATAACATAGTTTAATAAAATGGGAGGCTTTAAAATGGTAGAAGGATCAGAGCCAATTTAGTAAACCAAATTGAAAAGTGAGGCCTTAGGTTCGCATCGGATGATTTAATTTGGACAGGAAGAAAGTATGCTGGGTGTGTTGAGAGATAAATATTCTTTTTATGCGCTATTAAATTTTCGGTATCATGATGATTTTTTACTAAAGTGTGCGGTCATGTCCTATTCGGAAATATATCAATCAGAGCTCGCTAAATTACCCTTTGAGTTAGAGGCTGTCGATATATCGGCATTGAGTGATTTTGTAGGACAACTTGATTTAGCGTCGGTTGATAAGTCTAGGCAGCAATTGTTTTGGGCTTCACTCACTCGCGTCTGGGTTTCAAGTCGCTTTGTTGCAGATTTTTGTAAGCGTTATCCTGATAGGCTGCTTGAATTACTGACTTCTGGACGATTGTTTTGTTCGGAAGCAAGGGCTGAATACAGGCGGATTTTGTCGAAGACTGAGCTTAACAATGATGCAGAACTGACTGTTCTGTTGCGACAGTTCCGTAACATAGAAATGGTGAGAATTGCCTGGAGAGATTTGGCGGGCTGGTCCGATCTTGATGAAACACTTAATGATTTAACCGAATTAGCCGAAGTCTGCATTCAATTTACGCTGGATTATTTTTATCAGCAGGCTTGCGCCCGGCGAGGTGTGCCAAAAACTAAAGAGGGCACTGCAATTAATATCGTGGTGTTAGGTATGGGTAAGCTTGGGGCGTGGGAGCTTAATTACTCTTCGGATATTGATTTGATTTTTGCTTATGCCGAAGATGGCGTGTTACAAGACCGAAAAGAAACTTCTTATGGTGAGTTTTTTAGTCGTATTTGTAGAAATCTGGTTAAAGCGCTGGATCAAATCACTGCAGATGGGTTTGTTTTTAGAACCGATATTCGTCTAAGACCTTTTGGAGATAGTGGGCCAATAATAATGACCTTTGACGGGATGGAGAATTATTATTTAACCCAAGCAAGGGAATGGGAACGCTATGCAATGATCAAGGCACGACAGGTGGCCGGCGATTTTGATAGCGGGAAACAATTGGCTGCGATGATTAAGCCTTTTGTTTATCGACGTTATCTGGATTATGGCGCTTTTGAAGAGCTACGGTCCTTAAAAATCCAGATTACTCAGGAACTAATGCGTAAAGATCGTATGGATAACATCAAGTTGGGGCCGGGAGGAATTCGTGAGATTGAGTTTATAGGTCAGGCTTTTCAGTTAATTAGAGGCGGTCAAACACCTGAGCTGCAGGAACGTAGTATTCTTAAAATCTTGAAGCTATTAGGGGAATTGGGGTTATTGACATCAGAAGATGCAGAGCAACTTCAAACATCCTATATTTTTTTGCGCAGGGCAGAAAATCATATCCAGCAATATCAGGACAAGCAAACGCATGATTTGCCTACAGATCCCAAGGTTCAGCAGATACTGGCTTTTTCTATGGACTTTGCTGATTGGGATGATTTTAAAAGCCATCTGGATAAGGTAAGAGCTGAAGTCCTCAGCGTCTTTGATCAAGTGTTTTCTTTATCTGAACAAAAAGATATTAAAAAGAGTGCTGATATTGTGTGGGCGGGCGATAGTGATGAAGCTTCATTTAATTATTTAACT
>WTAG01000554.1 GCA_013139755.1 Methylomarinum sp.
AAAGGCCTACTTTAAAGTAGGCCTTTTTTCGATTTAGAAAATAAAGCAAAAAAAAGGGGTAGACTACCGAAATAAGCTCATTTTCTCAGCCTGCTAATAAGCGCATTGTTTTTGCTCGCAACAAAATAAAGGGTTAGAGCCAATGTAATTTGTTCTGCTCAACCTTAACCGGACACTGTAATTTGAGAGTTTTCATAATTGACTGCTGATATATCTCCAGTCGAAGTATGTAACCAATCAAGATTGTAATATTTAATATATGCAGCAACATCTAACTTCATATGCTCTCTTGTATTTTGATAAACCTTCAAAACCCAATCATGTTTTAGGCTACCAAAAAAATCGTTCAGCGACGACATTATCATAACAAGTGCCCGCATCCCCAAAGAGGGTCTTTAGGTTATACCTTGTTAATGAGTCGCAGAAGCTTTTACTCGTGTACAGCGAACCGCGATCACTTTGAAACACCAGGCCCTTTTTAAAACCTCTTTCTCCATGCGTAACTTTTTTACGCAAGCGTTTTAATTCTTCTCGCTCGTCATCTATAAGCACTTAGCCTTCCCTTTGATCTTCAACGTGCTGTTTCCAGCGATTAAGCTGCCTCCGTACGGAATATCCCTGATCATGTACCAGCGCAACGGTTTCGTCTTTAAATTCTTTGTTATACGTTATAACTTTGCCTTTGTCCCATGGTAAACACCTCAATGTTAGACTGTTATTGTCTCTCATTAATGTGCCAGACCTCTACAGATTGTCCAGTCTAGGAACTATGGTGCTTTCATGACTATCTCCAAAGCTAAATGCTCTATAATAGAAGGTGGAGTCATCTCGGAAAATAAGTAGAGTCATTATGAAAGATAAGAAGTTTGTAACAAAATTAAGTTTTCTGGTAACACGCCATCCGTGGTGGGTTATTTTATTCTCTATTTTATTGGTGACCGGATTAGCGATAGGTGCTAAAGACCTTGAATTTAAAAGCGATTACCGGGTTTATTTTAGTCCTGATAATCCACAGTTACTTGCTTTTGAGGCCATTCAAAATACTTATAGTAAAAGTGACAATATTTTATTTGTTATTCAGCCGACAGATGGACAGGTGTTTACGACGAATGTGTTACAAGCTATTTCTGAGCTTACGGAGAAAGCCTGGCAAATTCCTTATTCAAGTCGGGTAGATTCGATTACTAACTTCCAACATACAATCGCTGAAGAGGATGATCTTATTGTTTCCAGTTTGGTAGAGAATGCTACTAGTTTAACAAAGGCTGATTTGGAGAGAGTAAAACGAATTGCCATTAATGAACCATTATTAGTAAATCGGCTGATTTCAAAAACAGGGCATGTTTCAGGAGTAAATGTAACTATCCAGTTACCAGGAAAAGATAGCCTTGAGTCTCTGGATGTTGCAAATAAAGCTCGTGAAATTGTAGCCGAGATTGAATCACAATACCCTAATGTTAAATTACATCTAACAGGTGTAGTGATGATGGCAAATGCATTTACAGAAGCATCATTGAATGATAATTCGACTTTAGTGCCAATTATGTATGGTCTTGTTGTGGTTGTTTTATTGCTTTGTTTACGCTCTTTTAGTGCAACTTTTTCTGTGATGTTACTAATAGTATTAGTAACGATTGCAAGCATGGGGGCGATGGGATGGATGGGGTTGTTTTTGACCTCAACCTCTGCTGCTGCTCCTATTATAATTTTAACTTTAATTGTGGCTGATTGTGTGCATCTATTGGTTACTATGCTTCATAACATGCGGTTGGGTGAAGAAAAACAACAGGCTATACGAGAAAGTCTTAGAGTAAATTTTCAACCTATTTTCCTAACCAGTGTGACCACCGCTATTGGTTTCTTGAGTATGAATTTTAGCGACTCACCTCCTTTTAGAGATTTAGGGAATGTAGTTGCCATTGGTGCAATTTTGGCATTATGGCTCACATTAACTTTACTACCTGCATTACTAAGTGTGGTGCCTGTTAAGGTTAAAATACAAACAAACTCAAGCAATGATCGTTTATTGATTAGCTATTTAGCAAAATTTGTCGTTCGTCGATACAAATGGTTATTAGTCTTGAATATGACTATTGCGATACTATTTGTAAGTTGTTTACCCTTAAATCAATTAAATGATGAGTTTGTAAAATATTTTGACAAAACAATAGCATTTAGACAAGCAACTGATTTTCTAAATGAAAACATGGGGGGGACTTATTCTATTGAGTACTCAATGGATACTGGAGAAGAAGGGGCAGTTAATAACCCTGTTTTTTTACAGAAGATAGATCAGTTTGCTATTTGGTTAAAACAACAACCCGAAGTGACACATGTTAATACCATAAGTGATACTTATAAACGACTTAATAGAAGCATGCATGGTGATAATGATGCTTGGTATAAGTTACCTGAACGGCAGGACTTGGCTGCACAGTACTTATTAATGTTTGAAATGTCGTTACCTTACGGTTTGGATATAAATGATCAAATTAATATAGACAAGTCGGGTATTAGATTAGTTGTTACTATACAAAGCTTAAGCTCAAATGAAGTATTAGCTTTGGAGGCGCGATTTAATGATTGGTTGATGGAAAACATGCCTGAGGTTAAATTTGCATCAGCTAGTACAGATTTAATGTTTGCCAATATTGGTAAACGGAATATAGTCAGAATGATAGAAGGTACTGTTACAGCTTTGATTTTGATTTCCATGATATTAATGTTTGCTTTTAAATCCATCAGATTAGGACTGATTAGTTTAATCCCTAATTTAGTCCCAGCAGGTGTTGCTTTTGGTATATGGGGGCTTGTAAATGGTAACATTGGCTTAGCTTTATCCGTTGTGACAGGCATTACTCTTGGTATTGTGGTCGATGATACCGTGCATTTTATGAGTAAATACCAGCGGGCAAGGGTTGAAAAGGGTTTTGATAAAAAG
>WTAG01000451.1 GCA_013139755.1 Methylomarinum sp.
AATTTGAACTCCCCATGATGGGTGCCTGGCCATTAACCTTAAAAATAGATGCTGGCTCGCAAGGACAAGCTCAACTCTCTTTCGATATGGGGACCAGTCGAAAAGGTCTAACGATCACTTCGGCAACACCCAGTATTTTTGCGCCACCCGCAGACCTGCAACCCACCTCGGCATCATTACAGGCAAAAACATTCAAAGTAGATGCTTATCGCCGTCAATTGATAGGTGTCACTACTGAAGCTGTCACCTGTATAAAGATGACTAAAACCATTCAAGCAAGTGCTCATATTAATTATGACCAAACTCGCCTTACCGATATCAATCTAAAATTTAACGGCTGGATTGGCCAGTTAAATGCCGATTATGTCGGTAAACAGCTAACAAAAGGCCAGACATTATTTACCGTTTACAGCCCGGAATTAATTTCTCTCCAGAACGAGTATTTACAAAGCTTGCAACGTAACAATAGCAGCTTTAAATCGGCTGCTTATCGCCGTTTATCGTTATCGGACATTACCCATACACAAATTCAGGCTTTAAAAAAACGCGGGCGCTCAACTGACTATCGTCCCATCCTGTCCCCAATAACTGGCACTATTATCGAAAAAAATATTGTGTCTGGATCAGCATTTAAAGCAGGTTCAAACCTATTGCGTATTGCCGATCTATCAAGCGTCTGGGTGGAAGGTAATGTCTATGAATCGGATTTACCATGGCTTGAAACGGGTATGACCGCACAAGTGTTTATACAAGATAGAGCCGATGCTCCTTACATTGGAAAGGTCAGCTTTATCGAACCCTTTCTGGAACATAAAACGCGTGCTGCACGTGTGCGGGTAAATTTACCCAACCCCGATGGCTTATTACGTCCGGGGCAATATGTGCGCTTGCAATTACAGGTTAATTTAGGTGAGCGTCTGGTTGTACCTGAACAGGCAGTAGTCTTTACAGGCGAAAACCGCGTTGTTTTCGTTGATTTGGGCGATGGTCGCCTGCAAGCTAAAAAAATAAAAACAGGCGTGCGTAACGATGATTTCATAGAAGTTGTTGAAGGTTTACGTTATGGCGATGTGATTGTCAGCTCTGGAAATTTCCTGATTGCTTCGGAAAGCAAACTTAAATCAGGAGCACAGCAATGGTAAATCGCTTAACTAAGAAACAGACCACTGGCCCGATTCAACACATCATTGCCTATTGTGCGCGTAATGCCATAGTCACCATTTTAATCGTCATGGTCTGTGCTTTTGCAGGCTATCGCGCACTACTCAACACGCCACTGGATGCGGTACCTGACCTATCAGATGTACAAGTAATTATTTATACCGAATGGGCAGGACGCAGCCCTGGTCTGGTTGAAGATCAAATCACTTACCCACTGACCACAAAATTACTGGCAGCTCCCAAGGTAAAATCTGTGCGAGGGCAAAGCTTTCTGGGTTTAAGTTTTGTCTATGTTATTTTTGAAGACGACACAGATATCTACTGGGCACGTTCGCGAGTGCTTGAATACCTGACCACAGCCGCAGCTGATTTACCTGAAGGGACTCGCCCTGCCCTTGGACCTGATGCTACCGGTGTCGGCTGGGTGTTTCAATATGCTTTAGTCGATAAATCGGGGAATAATGACCTGGCTCAACTGCGCAGCTTACAAGATTTTAAATTACGCTATTGTCTGGAATCGTTAAAAGGAGTAGCCGAAGTGGCATCTATCGGCGGTTTTGAGAAAGAATATCAGGTGACGGTTGATCCTTATAAACTCGCTGACTATGGCCTAACATTAAATCAGCTTGCACTAGCCATACGTCGTTCCAATAATGATGTAGGTGGCCGAGTCATGGAAATTGCAGGGCATGAGCATTTTATACGTGGCCGGGGTTATATCCATTCCATTGCCGACATCGAAGGTATCGCGTTAGCAGCCAGTAAAAATGGCGTCCCTATTACCGTCAGTCAGGTAGCAAAGGTAAGCCTTGGCCCTGCAATGCGACGCGGACTTGCCGAACTGGATGGCGAAGGTGAAACAGTTGGCGGCATTGTCATTATGCGTTATGGCGAAGACGCACTTAATGTTATCGAACGCGTTAAGCAACGCCTCGAAGAAATTAAAAAATCTTTGCCCGCAGGTGTTGAAATCGTCACAGTCTATGACCGCTCAGATTTAATCGAACGAGCTATCAATACACTTAAAGACACGTTAAGCCAGGAAATGCTGGTGGTTTCACTGGTTATCATGGTGTTTTTACTGCATTTGCGCTCAGCTTTAATTGCCATTATTACTTTGCCCATCGCCATTTTGCTGGCTTTTATTCCGATGTCTATCCAGCATATGCCCGCTAATATTATGTCTCTGGGCGGAATTGCAGTGGCGATTGGTGCGATGGTCGATGCTGCTATCACCATTATTGAAAACATCCATAAACGTCTGGAAAACTTAACCGAGCCCAGTAACAGTCAACTCCGTGCCGTGATTATTCAAGCCATGCAGGAAGTTGGACCAAGTATTTTTTTCGCTTTGTTAATAATTACCGCATCCTTCCTGCCAATTTTTGCTCTGGAAGGCACTGAAGGTCGTTTATTCAAGCCGTTGGCCTACACCAAAACCTATGCAATGGGGTTTTCCGCGATCCTAGCCATCACCTTAATCCCTGCTCTGGCAGTACTGCTTATTCGCGGTAAAATACGAGGACCAAAAAACGGCGTCAACCGTGCCATGATTGCTATTTATAGTCCAGTAGTCCGCTTTGCAATTCGTTTTCGCGGCTGGGTTATCATCACATCTATACTCTCACTATTAGTCACTACGCCCTTTTTTTTCAAACTGGGTAGCGAGTTTATGCCACCGCTCAATGAAGGCAGTATTCTGTATATGCCGACCGCCTTACCAGGCATGTCTATCAGCGAAGCGGGAAAAGTACTGCAATCCATGGACAAGCAACTTAAAACATTCCCGGAAGTAGAGCGGGTATTCGGCAAAATCGGTCGTTCCACCAGCCCAACTGACCCCGCCCCTTTATCCATGGTAGAAACTGTCATTACACTAAAACCCAAAGATCAATGGCGCACAGGCTTGACCTGGAACGACCTGATTGCCGAAATGGATGCGAAATTACAATACCCCGGCATGCCTAATATCTGGTGGATGCCTATCCAGACCCGTACTGAAATGCTGACCACAGGTATTCGTTCGGGGCTGGGTATTAAGATCTTTGGTGATAATCTAGACGATATTGAGGCCAGTGCAGTAGCTATCGAACGCGCCCTACAAGATGATAATCGAACAGCTCCCCATACCCGTAGCGCCTTTGCCGAACGGCTAACTGGCGGTTACTATGTTGATTTCACCATCGACAGGGATAAAATCGCCCGCTATGGTTTGACTGTTGATGATGTGCAAGAAGTACTTAGCGCTGCTGTTGGTGGATTAACAGTGTCAAAAACCATTGAGGGACGTGAACGCTATGCCATCAATTTACGTTATGCCCGTGATTTTCGAGACAACCCCGAAGCCTTGAAACAAGTCCGCGTACCAACACCCAGTGGTGCACAAATTCCTATTAGTCAATTAAGCAAACTGGAATATATTAATGGCCCTCCCATGCTTCGAAATGAAGCGGGAGAACTGGTCTCATTCGTGTTTGTTGATGTCAAAGATATTAGCTTTGTCGATTATGTCGATTTAGCCAGACAGGTTGTCGATGAAAAAGTGACTATTGCGCAAGGCATCAGAGTCGAGTGGGCTGGACAGTTCAAATACTATGAGCGGGTTAAAGCGACACTCAAAATACTGGTACCCGTCACCTTATTGATTGTATTCCTTATGCTGTTTATTAATCACGGCTCACTAGTCGAAACCCTGATTATTCTACTAGCCATTCCGTTTTCACTGATCGGCGCAGTCTGGCTATTGTATTTGCTGGAATACAATCTGAGCATTGCTGTCTGGGTGGGCATGATTGCACTTGCTGGACTAGCCGCCGAAATGGGCATATTAATGCTACTCTACCTGAATTTAAGCTATCGCCAGCGCATAGCTGACAACCGCTTACATTCCTATCAGGATCTTACAGAAACCATTATTGAAGGTGCTGCACGCCGTATACGACCAAAGCTGATGAGTGGCATGACCACATTAATTGGTCTAACACCTATCTTATGGCAGACGGGGACAGGTGCAGATGTGATGAAACGAATAGCTGCACCTATGGTTGGTGGCATGGCCTCTACATTACTGTTGGTATTGGTTGTTTTTCCAGCCATTTATTCTTACTGGAAAGGATGGAAGCTTTAGAGAGATTGTTGTAAATTTAATTTCGTGTTTAATTCTGCCTAACTTATACCAATCTCAATAAGCTCACCTGTTGTTCCTTCTCCTGCTGGATGCCGACATGGATGTTGGTAAGTAGCGAATCAGGCCGTTCCACGACCACCAATCATTAATTAACAAAAATTAGTTGATTATGGTTTTTGTTTTATTCTCACACAAAGGCACTGAGACACAGAGGAAAGCACCTCTCTTCTTCGTGTCTCAGTGC
>WTAG01000333.1 GCA_013139755.1 Methylomarinum sp.
TTGGTTTGAAAAATTAGTCCCCTCTACCATTAAAAGAGATTCTGATAGCAAAAAAACCGCTGTCCGAGAAGGATTATGGAATAAATGCTCTAGCTGTAATGCTATTTTGTACAATACCGAGCTAGAAAAAAACTTTAATGTTTGCCCTAAATGCGATTACCACATGCGCATTAGCGCACGACGTCGCTTGGATTTATTTCTTGACCCAGAGAATCGTGAGGAAATAGGTGTAAACCTTAAGCCAGTTGATCCATTAAAATTTAAAGACAGCAAAAAATACAAAGATCGTATCAGCCAAGCACAAAAACAAACGAAAGAAAATGACGCCCTTATTGTTATGAGTGGCGCATTAAAAGATAAGACGGTTGTTGTCGCTGCCTTTGACTTTGGCTTTATGGGTGGCTCTATGGGTTCAGTCGTTGGTGAAAAATTTGTCCGCGGCATAAATAAAAGTATAGAGCTAGGCGTGCCTTTTATTGTTTTCACCGCAAGTGGCGGCGCACGCATGCAAGAGTCTTTATTTTCTTTGTTTCAAATGACTAAAACAAGTGCAGCGCTAACTAAACTAGCTAAAGCCGGCATCCCTTATATCTCATTTATGACCGACCCAACCATGGGTGGCGTTTCTGCAAGTTTAGCGATGCTGGGTGATATCAATGTTGCCGAACCGAAAGCTTTAATCGGTTTTGCAGGGCCACGTGTTATCGAACAAACGGTACGTGAAAAATTGCCTGAAGGCTTTCAACGCAGTGAGTTTCTACAAGAACACGGCGCTATTGATATGATTATTGACCGCCGAGAAATGCGTGATGAAATCAGCTCGATTTTAGCCATCTTAACGGCAAATAAAGCTGCATAATTATTTACTACAAGAACCTATCTCCCTTTCTTTACCCAAAGCAAGGGAGCATACTTTACCTTTATCTCGACAATTAATGTTTGCCCTACTCTCCTGTTTTCATTATGCATTTTGACACTCTAAAAGGTTGGCTAGATTGGCAAGAAAGCCTGCACCCAAAAAGCATCGACTTAGGCTTAGATAGAGTGACAGAAGTTTATGGCCGACTAAACGCGAGTGGCATAAAACCTATCACCATCACTGTCGCAGGCACTAATGGCAAAGGGTCAAGTATTGCTTTTTTAGAGGCCATTTACCGCGCACAAGGGCTACGCGTAGGCTCGTATACCTCACCGCATATCCTAAAATATAATGAGCGCATTAAAGTGAATGGTACGCCTGTTGCCGATAATTTACTATGCTCTGCCTTCGAGCGCATTGAGGCCGTCAGGAACGACGTCTCACTTAGCTACTTTGAATTTAGCACCTTAGCTGCATTAGATATTTTTTCACGCGCCAATCTAGACATACAATTATTAGAAGTGGGCTTAGGTGGCCGCTTAGATGCCGTAAATATTATTGACCCAGATGCCGCCATTATTACCAGCATTTGCATAGACCACACAGCTTGGCTCGGCAATACACGTGATGCTATTGCTGTTGAAAAAGCCGGCATTTTCCGCGCTAACACGCCTGCTATTATTGGCGATCTTAACCCACCACAAACATTACTTGATTGCGCACTCAATATAGATGCCAAACTCTTACGAGTTGGCCATGAGTTTACTTATAGTAAAGTCGACGATGAGTGGTCATGGCAGAGTGGTAACATAACTTTAAATAACTTGCCTCCTCCTAAATTGAAAGGCATGCATCAATATAGAAATGCTTCTGCCGTTATTACTGCAATTCAAGCTTTACAAGATAGAATACCCGTTTCTGAACAGGCTATTCAGCAAGGTTTAAGCAGTGTTAATTTACAAGGAAGGTTTCAATTAATTAAGGGCGACCCTGCGGTATTATTAGATGTCAGTCACAATCCGCAAGCAGCGAAGACTTTAGTCGACTATTTACAAAACGAATTTAAAGGCACACCGGTTCATGCCGTGTTCACCATGATGGGTGATAAAGATTTACCAGGCGTAATTGAGTTAATGCAACCGTGCATTAAGCACTGGTATATTTCCCCTTTAAATAACCCACGCACGAGCACGGATGCTGACTTAAAGAAAGCTTTTTCCTTATGTCATAATACGCAAGTCAGTTATGGCTTTACAGATTTCCTCGCAGCATTTAATGCAGCTAAAACTCAAGCTCAGGCAGATAAGGGGCTTATTTTAGTCTTCGGATCTTTTTTTCTAGTCTCAGAATACCTATCTTGCCTTAATGCCCAACAAGGAGAAACCTTATGAATGAGATATTAAAGCAAAGAATTGTCGGCGCTATCGTTATTACAGCGCTAGCGGCAATTTTTGTGCCCATGCTATTTGATGACCCTGTTGCCGATGCAGATAACTTATCTAATGAGCTTTCGCTACCACAACAGCCCACTAATAATACGCAAGTATTATTAGACTCAATCCCCAAAACAAGCCGCGAAGTTTTATCTCGACCTAAACCAGCTCAAGTCAACCTACAAGCACAACAAATCAAACAATCAGCAAAACAAGCAAACCTCAAAAGCTGGATCATTCAAGTCGGTAGCTTTAGTCAAAAACAAAATGCTATAGAATTCCGCGATAAACTACGTAAAAATAAATTTACCGCCTATGTCGACTCAGTAAGCAACAATCAGGGCATCTTATATCGCTTACGCGTTGGCCCTGAATTAGGCGAAAAAATTGCCTTAAAAACGCAGCAACGATTAGAATCAGTGTATAAGGTGAAAACCCTTTTAGTTACAGAATAAAGTATGCTCATGATTTGGATAGACTACGCTATTATCGGATTAATTAGCATTTCATTGATTATTGGTCTTTTTCGCGGCCTTGTTCGTGAAGCCTTTGCTTTAGTGACATGGGGCGTTGCCTTTTGGGTAGGTTTAACTTTTAGCGCGCCGTTTTCAGACCTATTAAAAAATGCCGTTACGGTTGAAAGTGCAAGAATTGCTGTCGCTTTTGTAGCCTTATTCATATTAACACTGATCGTTGGCGCGATTATTAATCACCTGCTCAGTGCCTTAATCAGCAAAACAGGTTTAACTGGTACAGACCGGCTTGCCGGATTACTTTTTGGTATTGCACGCGGCGCAATTATCATTGTTATCTTAGTCATGCTAGCAGGTTTAACACCTTTACCAGAAAGTTCGTGGTGGGCAGAGTCTCAACTAATTCCCCATTTTCAAACCTTAGCCGTTTGGTTAAATACCAATATGCCTGACAGCATTGCCGGCTATTTAAAATATAAATAAAGTTTCATTCATTAACCCAGTTTCAAATTTCAGGAAATAACATGTGTGGTATTGCGGGAATTGTTTCCCATCAAAATGTAAATCAAGAAC
>WTAG01000006.1 GCA_013139755.1 Methylomarinum sp.
AAAGCCCGTTGCCGCCGCAGCCCATCCCGAATAGCTGTTTAGCATGGATACAACCACCGGCATATCTGCCCCACCAATAGCCATCACCATATGCACGCCAAACGCTAAAGCGATTAAGGTCATTAAGACCAGAGCAAAAGTACCACCACCTGTTTCAGCACCTGATAAAAATACATTGCCCAACCAAATAGTCGCTATCAATAAAGCCAGATTGAGCCAATGACGAGCTGGTAGCAAAACCGGTTTACCATTGAGTTTTCCACACAATTTACCAAATGCAATCACCGAACCAGAAAAAGTCACCGCACCGATAAAAATACCAATATAAATTTCAACTTCATGAATGGTTTTATCTATTCCTTCTAATCCGTTTGAACTATCAATAAAATTTGCATAGCCAACCAACACTGCTGCCATCCCCACTAAACTATGCATAATGGCGACTAACTCTGGCATTTGTGTCATTTCAACTTTTAATGCCGCTTTAGTGCCTATAAAACCACCAATAACTAAAGCGATAAGCAAGATGACATATGAAGTAACTGAAGCACTTAATATGGTAGCAATAATGGCAATTGCCATACCTGCCATACCAAAATAATTACCTTTCCGCGCTGTTTCCTGATTGCTTAATCCGCTTAAACTCAGAATAAAAAGAATTGAAGCAATAACATAAGACATTATAACTAGACCTTGTGACATCATTTTAAAGCTCCTATTTTCTAAACATTTCTAGCATGCGTCTGGTGACCAAAAAACCACCGGCAATATTGATTGAAGCGATAAGAATCGCTAACCCCGAAAGCAAAGTAATTAGAAACCCTGAGGATGATATTTGGACTAAAGCACCAATAACGATAATGCCACTAATCGCATTGGTTACACTCATTAAGGGCGTGTGTAAGGATGCAGAAACATTCCAAATGACTTGATAGCCTATAAAGCAAGCCAAAACAAAAACGGTAAAATGCGACATAAAAGATGCCGGTGCAACTGAACCTAAAGCAAATAATGCACTGCCTATAATCAATACAGGCAATATTTGTTTTATGGGCTCAGGTATGACAGATTTCTTCGGTTCTTTATCAACACCCTTAACAGCAGGTGCTTCAGTTTGTGGTGCGGGTGCAGCTGATAGTTTAACTGGCGGTGGTGGCCAGGTTATTTTCCCCTCTTTAATAACAGTGGTTCCACGAATCACTTCATCATCCATATTAACATCAATTGTGCCATTTTTATCTGGACATAATTCGGTTAACAGATGCCTTAAATTTGTCGCATAAAGCTGACTGGATTGCGCTGCCAATCTACTTGGCAAATCAGTATAGCCAATTAAAGTAACACCATGCTTAACCACAACTTCATTCTTTTTAGTAAGCGCACAGTTACCGCCTTGTTCTGCGGCCAAGTCAACAATCACACTGCCTGGCTTCATTGATTCAACCATACCTGCGGTGATTAACTTTGGCGCAGGTTTCCCTGGAATCAGTGCAGTCGTAATAATGATGTCAACTTCCATTGCTTGCCTGGCAAATAAAGCCATTTCAGCTTCAATAAATTCTTTAGACATGGTTTTAGCATAACCACCAGAACCTGAGCCATCCTCTTTAAAATCTAACATTAAGAACTCAGCATCCATACTTTCAATTTGTTCTTTAACCTCTGGGCGTGTATCAAAAGCACGGACTATAGCTCCCATACTTTTTGCAGTACCTATAGCCGCAAGACCAGCAACACCTGCGCCAATCACTAATACTTTTGCCGGCGAAACTTTTCCAGCGGCGGTAATTTGTCCGGTAAAAAAACGACCAAAATGCTGTGCTGCTTCAATAACTGCACGATAGCCAGCGATGTTAGCCATAGAACTTAGCGCATCAAGCTTCTGTGACCTAGATAAACGAGGTACGCTATCCATAGCCAAGACAGTTCTCTCTTTATCTGCTAAGTTTTGAAGTAAATCTTTATTTTGTGCAGGCCAGATAAAACCAATTAGAACTCCACCTTTGGGTAAAAGATCAGTTTCATCAATACTTAATTCAGGATGTATTTCTGGAGCACGAACTTTCATCACGATGTCCGCATGTTTCCATAAGGTTTTAGCATTCTTTCTAATAGTACAACCGACTTCTTTATAGGCTTCATCTGAAAAATCAGATGCTATACCCGCGCCACTCTCTATATTGACTTCAAAACCTAACTTAATAATTTGTTCTGCAACATTTGGGGTGGTTGCAACACGCCGCTCCCCCGGATGAATTTCTTTAGGTATACCGATTTTCATTTACGTCCCCTTTATTATTATAGAATTCTAGTAAATTTAAACTTGAGGGTACTAGATATTTTTAGAGCAAGGTAGGAAATCTTGCTTTTTACACAACTGTTGAGTAATCCCTCTTCAACTTTATATTATCAGTTGTATTATAGAGCGGACTTCAGTCCTCTATGGTTATATTCTTCACATAATAGTAGGCACACAAAGTAAAATAGGGTATTTAAGCTAACTGAAGCCCTCTACATTACCTATTAAACATCATTAGATAATATTTAATGACCAGTCTCAAAATCGGTCTTCTTATATAACTCGGTTCCTACCTATTTCTTTTGCCGCATAAAGCCTTTGGTCTGCACATGCAAGTAAATCATCAAAATACTTGCAGCCACTACTAGACCATTCAGCAACACCAATACTTACAGTAAATCTTATGACCTCATCATTAACTATAACTGTATGCTCATCAATTGCAGCTCGAATCCGTTCAGCAAGTATATATGCCTGCTTTAAATCGGTTTCTGGCATTAGCACGACAAACTCTTCGCCACCAATACGAGCAACAAAATCTATATTACGAACATGCTGCTGGCAAATTTGGCAAAATTCAATCAAAACATCATCACCTATGGCATGCCCATAGCTATCATTAATCTTTTTGAAATGATCTATATCTAACATCATCAACGATAATGGTCTA
>WTAG01000166.1 GCA_013139755.1 Methylomarinum sp.
AGGCTAGCTTTATCGTGATTGCAGATGGTGACAATGCATTGGCTATGGCAACCTCTCAAGATCATAAAGCCAGAGATAATGGTGATAAGGGACCTAATACGGGCGGCATGGGCGCATACTCTCCTGCACCGATTGTAACGCCTGAAATGCATCAAAGAGTTATGGATGAAGTGATCAACCCTACGCTAAAAGGAATGCGTGATGATGGTGTGCCCTATACAGGTTTTTTATATGCGGGCTTAATGATCAGCAACGATGGTTCAATCAAAGTGCTTGAATATAACTGTCGTTTTGGTGACCCTGAAACACAGCCAATTATGATGCGTCTAAAAAGTAATTTATCCGATTTATGTTTAGCGGCATTAGATAAAAACTTAGCCAACATGAGCACAGAATGGGATGAACGCCCTGCTTTAGGTGTTGTTTTAGCCTCTGGAGGCTATCCAGATAGCTATGCGAAAGGCAATGTAATTTCAGGTTTACCTATTGACGAAGCAGTTGACAGCAAAATATTTCATGCGGGAACAATAGAAGCTGATGGCAATATCGTGACATCCGGTGGCCGTGTATTGTGTGCCTGTGCTTTAGGCGATGATATTGCTGATGCTCAAGCCAAAGCCTATTCATTGACCCAAAAAATCCATTGGGATGATGTTTTTTATCGTACTGATATTGGGTTTAAGGCGTTAGACCAATAATCATTATTGACTGCTCATAAAATGCAGTATTAAAACCACTTAATTGCGGTTTTAATACTGTTGTCTTTAGGTCAACTAACCTTGGAGTAAGTGCTTGTTACTGTAGCCTATTGCAGCCAGTTCAACGCCGGCATTAAAAATGCTTATTGCTAAAAAATGTGAAATACTCTACATTTAATAGCAAATAACAATAAAAAACTTAAGAAACTGTCCGATTAACTTGCTTACTAGCATCGCAACTTTAAATATAAGACCGTTGCTCAATATTCTGTAAGACCACAAGACCTATACTTAATCAGGTGATCTCTTAAAATAATAAGGAGAGTCCATTAATGCTATCAACTCAACAGCTTTGCAATAAAGAAAAACGTTTTTCACTCCCAAAAAGTATCTCACCAGGCACACAGCAATGAGCATATCAGTTGGAATTGTTGGTTTAGGCAGGGTTGGCCGTTCAATGCTACGCACCAACTTTATCCAGTCAAAATCTGGTAGGTTCAATATTGCTGTTTTATGCGATGTTATGCCAATTTCTCAAGTTGCCTATTTAATTGCTCACGATAGCACCTATGGAAAATCACCTTTCTCTGTCGACTTCAAAGGAGATTACCTTTTTATTGCGGGTAAAAGAATTCGCTATTTACAAGTCGACCGACGCCAGGGGCTGGAGAGAAATTGCGACCAAGTCACACTGAGAGATTTAAACATTGATGTACTGATCAATGCCACTGGAACAGCTGTTATTGATGATCTACGTAAGCTTATTGAATTACAAATCACAAAAAAAGTGATCTGTAGCTGGAATATTACAGGATGTGACATTAGCTTAGTCTACGGTGTCAATGAAGACTCCTATGACAATAATCAACACCATGTTATTTCAGCCAGCACCTGCACTGGTAATGCGATGACACCTTTAGCCTACATTCTAGACAAACATATTGGCATAGACTACGCCAGAATTGTCACCATACACCCAGCCTTATCAGATCAACATTTGCTTGATGGTTATCATAAGCATTCTCACCTGGGACGAACACAGGCTGCCTCCATCATTCCAACAAAAACAAACGTAGGCGCTTCTACCGCCCTTGCATTACCCTCTCTTGAAGGTAAGTTAGACTCATTCTCCTACAGAATCCCCACAGAAATTGTTTCAGTTATGGATATTTCAGCTAATCTTTCCAGGGACACCTCTCTTGAAGAATGCACGGAACTTATACAGAACTATGCTGATAACGATTTAGCAGGCATCCTTCATTGCGATTATGGTTCATGGGGACATGAAAGTGTCAGTATTGATTTTATTGGTACCGAATACTCATTAATAGTGTTAATGAACCACTTGAGTGTGAGTAATAATCGCCAAATTGGCATTTCAGTAATGCATGATAATGAGCGTGGATACTGCTGTCGTGCGTTAGATGTTGTTAGCGTTATTAGCAAAAACTTCTAACAATGCTCAACCCGTTTACGGTTAATTCCTAATAAAGGAATATACCCTTATATTTTTATATGCAACAAACTTTTCTTTAATTTTTAATTATCTCTATTTGGAACAATCAATGGCTCAAAAAATACTGTACATTCTTAACCCTGGTGACAATATCAGTCCTTTTGATGTAACTATGGCTGCAGATGCAGGCTTTAATCAAATTCTACCTTTCACCAACATTCAACCAGAAAATGTAACTGCAATGGTTCAGGATGCTATTTTTGCTCGCCCACCTAAACGTTTTAATGATACAGGTATTTTTATTGGTGGCCGTGATGTTCACCTTGCTGCCGATATGTTTCAAAATGCAAAAAAAGCCATGGTAGGCCCTTTTGAGGTAGGCGTTTTTGCCGATCCAAATGGCGCATATACCACATCAGCAAGTGTACTTGCTCTGGTTCAAAAAGCACTACAAGACAATCATCAAGGTGGCTTAAAAGGTCGTACAGTTGCTGTTTTCGGCACAGGGCCAGTGGGCTTGTGCACCGCTATTCTTGCTGCTAAAGAAGGCGCAACCACACGTTTATGCAAACTAACAGCTGATGATGATAAAAATATAGCCACTCGTTTTTGTGAGCGCTACCAAGTTTCTGTGGACTGGGTTTCTGCACTAACCCATGACGAAAAAACTGCTGTATTAAAGGATGTCGACGTTGTTATTTGTGTTGCTAAAGCGGGGATCAGAATTCTGGATATTAAAGAACTAGAAGCTGCTGATAATTTGCTTGTAGTCGCTGATACTAATGCCGTTCCACCCAGTGGTGTGGCCGGTATTGGAATGCACGATCTAAATACAGAGATTGAATATGCAGGAGGAACATTTCATAGCATCGGGCCTTTAGCTATCGGTAATATCAAGTCAAAAACAGAGCTCGGTTTATTCAAGCATATCCAGGAATCAGAGCAAGCGGCTTTAATTGATTTCCCTGAAGCCTATGAGTTTGCTACCTCTTTGGTCAAAGATTTAAAATAACACTGAAATATATCATAGCTTATGAGATGAGATGCGCCGTCGAAAGAGGTGCATCTCATACTATTAATACACTTGAGTGATACAGTTAAAGCATTCTAAATAAAGAGAAGGATTTTCCAACCTAGCCATAATAGGTGCCCATCACTCGGCTAAAAATGCACGGTTGTTTCAAGGTAAAAACTACGGCTAGCAATAGGAAAATTATCAGGATAACTATTGATAGCCGGCTCCTTGCCATGTGAATCCAGTACATTCCTCGCTGAT
>WTAG01000361.1 GCA_013139755.1 Methylomarinum sp.
TACCAGGTGGTGAATTATTAATCAATTGGGCTGGTCGAGGGCAACCGGTATTTATGAAAGGTCCAGCCGTTTCAGTTTTTGAAGGACAGATACAATTATGAGTGATGAAGAACAAGTTGTAGAGCAAGCCAGCCTCAATGCAAATCAAGTAGAACAATATTTACAACAACACCCCGAATTTTTTCAAAACCATTTACCATTACTGGAAAATTTAAGCATTCCCCATCCCAGCGGTAATGCTGTTTCTTTAATTTCTAAACAGCTGGAAATATTCAGAAGCAAACACCATGAGCTAGAAAACCAACTCGTCGCATTAATTGAAATTGCTCGGGATAATGATGTCTCGTTTAACAGAATGCATGAGCTAACACTTGCATTAATGGAAGCTCAAAACATAGAAGATGTGGCGGCTAATCTTGACGCCGTATTTACTGAATGTTTTTTAACCGAGTTTTCTGCAATCCGCATCATTAAAGATGATATAGAGTCACCTATAAGCAATATTTTTGTCCACAGTGATGATGAAAACTTACAGCATTTTGACAAAATACTTAGCAGTAATCTCCCTAAATGTGGCCGGCCTACATTAGCACAAGCGCGATTTTTATTTGGTGATATTGCCCCCGAAATAAAATCCTGTGCTATCGTTCCGATGGTCTTTACCAAATTGGAAGGTATTATCGCTATTGGTAGCCGCGATGAAAACCGCTTTCATTACAGTATGGGAAATTTGTTCCTCAGCCAAATGAGCGAAGTCATAGGCACGCGTTTAATTGCCTTTGTAGATTGAAAAAATAAATCGCGCCAAAGCGATTATTAATCCTATGTCACCCGATGCCCAACAAACACTAAGCAATTTCTTTCAACACCTAGAGGTTGAAAAAAGGGCATCTGAACATACCTTAAAAAGCTATCAACGAGATATTAATCAGCTACAAAGTTATTGTGCAACTAAAGATCTGACTCAATGGCAAGATGTTAAAGCCGCCGATATACGCAACCATATCGCTAATCGGCATCGAAAAGGCATTAGCAGTAAATCATTACAACGTGAACTTTCGGCCATTCGCAGCTTTTATAACTATCAGCTCAAAAAACATCTGCTTGATATTAATCCAGCACTACATATTCGAGGCCCTAAACAGGAAAGAAAACTGCCCAAAATACTTGATGTTGATCAACTGACTGGCATACTCGACAACCCACCTGATTCCCCCTTAGAAATACGTGACTTAGCCATGTTTGAGCTATTTTACTCATCAGGCCTACGTTTAAGTGAATTAGCCGCTTTAGATATGGGCGATATAGACCTATCAGACCAATCTTTACGTGTTCGCTATGGTAAAGGTGGTAAGCAAAGAGATTTGCCTATTGGTAGTAAAGCCGTATCAGCGATAAACAAATGGCTGGCTTATCGCCCCGTAAGCTCTGAATCTGCTCTTTTTACCTCAAATAAAGGTAACCGGATAAGTCAACGTAGCATTCAGCTTAGACTCGACCGCTGGTGCATAAAAATTGGTTTACCCGAACACGTTCATCCACATATGTTAAGGCATTCTTTTGCCAGTCATTTACTTGAATCCAGCCAGGATATTAGGGCTGTTCAAGAACTATTAGGGCATAGTAATATTAGTACTACACAAATTTATACCCATCTGGATTTTCAGCATCTGGCTGAGGTTTATGATAAAACGCATCCTAGAGCCAAAAAGAAAGACATAAAATAAATGTAGGCTTGATGTCTAAAGACCTTGATTCCACTCTGTTACATCAAGGCTACGAAAAACTTAATGTTGTCAGTGGCACGGCTAACTAAATACCTTCAACCTTATTCATCAATCCAAGGTTAACGGAGCATAAAGTTAAAAATAATATTAAATTTATCGTTTAACTAGCCGATAAACACTAATAAGTTCTATAGTGTATATAGCTGAACTAAAAATCATACGATCTATATTCTGGAGAAGAATAATGCTAACAGCACCCGCAACCGCTTTAATGAATCAATTAAGCTGCTCTAAGAAAATGCTATTGATTTCTATTGCATTCATTACGCCTCTGGTGATCACCTTATTTTTACTGATAAGCCAGCAAATGATCTCCGTTAAATTGGCTAAAAATGAACAATTAGGTGTGGAATATATCATTCCAGTGCGGCAGCTGATCCAACACCTTCCCGAGCATAGAGGTATGACTAACGCCTATTTATCAGGCAACCTTAGCTTTAAAGAAAAAATTCTATCTAAAAGAACAGAGCTTGCAAATGATATTCGTTTAATTGATGACATTGATAAACGTCTTGGTAAACAACTAGGGACAACAGCACAATGGAATTCTATTAAAATGCACTGGCGTCGATTAGAGTCGGATGCCTTTAATTCTGCTTCAACAGAAATATTTAGTCGTCATACACAACTCATTGCCGAAGTATTAGATTTAGTCAAACATATCAGTGACAACTCAAGCCTCACCTTAGACTCCGAACTAGATAGTTACTACATAAAAGAAGCGATTGTTAATTTGCTGCCTCAAGTGGTCGAAAACTTAGGTCAAGCTAGAGGCTTATCCTCTGGCCTTGCTGCAAAACAAACTGTTTCTCATAAACAAAGCATCAAACTGGCATCATTATTATCAACAATACAAACTGATATTAATGCTCTTAAACGGGGTTTACAGGTACTAAACCAATCAAACCCTCAATTGGCTAGCAAAATTAACTCTCACGTTAACCGAGCACTTTCTAATTCTGAACGCTATTTACATTTTCTCCAGTCTGAAATCCTCACAGCCGAACAAATTAACGTTAAATCTAACAATGTGTTTTCCAATGGAACTGATGTCATTAAAGCTAATTTTAATATTCTTGACATGCTGGCTCCAGAATTAAACACCTTGCTGGAGCAAAGAGTCGAAGCGCTATATAGAAAAATGACTTTATTAATTACATTAGTTGTGGGTATTACACTGCTAGCAATTTACCTATTTGCCGGATTTTATAACTCATTTCAAACGGCTATCACCGATTTACAATCTGTGGCAGGCTCACTGGCTTCAGGTAATCTTGTCCCGCGTGTACAACTAGATAATAAAGATGAATTTGCTGATCTGGCGCATTCTTTTAATTCTATGGCAGATCAGTTTTCTAATGTTATCAGGCAACTTGAAACATCTATTGACCAGCTTGCATCTTCTGCAGAACAAATGTCTATGACCAGTCAAGAAAGCAGTCAAGGCGTACAGCAACAGCAAGAACAAATAGTACAAGTTGCCAGTGCCATGACAGAGATGGCTGCAACAGTACAGGAAGTCGCTAAAAATGCTTCTGATACTGCCGTAACAACACAAAATGCACATAGCTCAGCTATACAAGGCCAAGACTTGGCCGGACATACAACTTTAGTAATCAATGCGCTATCAGAAGAAATTGATGTGGCGACCCGCGTTGTTCAAGACCTTGCTGATGATGGTGATAAAATAGGTAGTGTTCTTGGTGTAATTCAAAGTATTGCAGAGCAAACCAACCTGCTTGCGCTTAATGCTGCAATTGAAGCGGCCAGGGCAGGCGAAAATGGACGTGGTTTTGCAGTGGTTGCCGATGAGGTAAGAACCTTAGCCAGTCGAACTCAAGAGTCCACAGAAGAAATTCAAAAAATGATTGAGCGCTTGCAAGCAGTCACAACAAAAGCAGTTAATGTCATGATAGAAGGTAAAAAGCGTTCAGAAAATACTGTTACCGAAACAGATAAAGAAAAAGAATTCCTTGAACAGATCATATCATCTGTAGCAACTATTGATGATATGACAACACACATAGCCAGTGCATCGGAAGAACAAGCCGCTGTTGCTGATGAAATGAGTAGAAATATTAGTAATATAAGTGCTGTCACCGAACAATCCGCACAAAGTTCATTACAAATTAGCCAAAGCAGTGAAGATTTAGCAAGGTTGGCCTCAAGTATACAAGGGTTAATTAGTCGATTTAAGGTATAAAGTAATGCCTTAAAAACACAAAAAGCGGACTCTGTCCGCTTTACGTTAGATTAATTTTGTTACCAACAAACTGTTGATACTGCATCTGCACTATTTGTTGCTGTTTTTACACCATCTTGATTTATAGATAATGTTTTACACTTTGTATCACCGGTTTGAACGCCTGTATAAGTTGCTGTAAGGGTATAAGCTAAAGCACTTGTCCCTGAGATGCTTAAATTGTAATTTCCATCTGGAGAGGTAGCACTATGAATCAAATCATGATCCCCTGCTGTCGAGCTACCAGCAACACAGGTCCGTGTTGAAGCGTGCATGCCACTAGCATATTGAGCACAATTTGCTCTATATTTCTCTTGTGCTAATTGCGCACTTAGTAACCCTGCTTTTGCATCAGACCTCCGTCCTTTATAAATATATTCCTGATAAGACGGATAAGCAATACTGGCTAAAATACCAATAACTGCTACGACAATCATTAATTCGAGTAATGTAAAACCCTGGTCTTTAGATGTTTTTTTCATGATTAACCTTTAGAAGATATTTGGAATATGCTACAAGAATAGCGTATATTTTTAAAAAAAAATAGACAACCAGACATAAACTGTATAAGAGTTAACAGAAACATAAGTGTAACCCGTGTACTGTTTAATATAAAATTAAAAGTGCCTTATATTACCGGCACGCCAAGGTAACAATATGAAAAAAATAAAAAACCGAGGATTTACCTTAATTGAATTGATGATAGTTATTGCAATTGTCGGAATTATTGCCTCGATGGCTGTACCCTCGTTTCAAGATACCCTGGAAAGAAATAGACTTAAAGAAGCCGCTGAGTCTTTAAAATCTGATTTGATGTTTATAAGAACGGAAGCTATAAAAAAGAGTAATAATATAACGGTTAACCGCAGCACAGGAAATAATGGTGGGTGGTGTTATGGTTTTGACAACACTGGCTTTGCATGTGATTGTACCGAAACTGATGCTGCTAACATTACAACATCAAGCAATGCTGGATATTGTAGTGCTAAAAGAACTGTTGGATTTTCAAATACTAATTTAATCTCTGTATTTCCTGTTTCGGGAAATTCAACATTTGATTTTAGAAGAGGCACAACAGGTAATCACAACACTTGTTTTAGTACGACTAGTTACAAAATCAAAGTAACTACCAGTACGGCTGGTAGAGTACTGATTTGCTCAAATACAGATTCGTTCGCCATGGCGGGCTTTCCTGATTGTTCAGCTAATTGCTAAGGTTTATTAAATGAAGAAAATACAGGGATTTACCCTTATAGAAATAATGATTGCAATGTTACTGGGAATTATTGTAGTCAGTAGCGTATTCTCAATTTATATTTCAAGCATTAGAAGCAGTACGGATATAACCAATTCAGCTCGCTTAAATTATGATCTGGATTCTGTCGCACAGTTAATGCTCAATGATATTCGACGTGCTGGATCCTGGGGGGGGGCAATTGCTGGTTCAGATGCAAATGATAACCCTTTTTCTGATACAGCGACAAACTCAAATGTACAAATTCCAGTCTCAACATGTATTTTATATACTTATGATGGTGATGGTGATGGATCGATGGTTAATGATCCTGCTGATCCTAATGATGATGATGATGAATATTATGGATTTAAATTGGATGGTGGTGCCATAAAAATAAGCTCTGCTGATACTGTGGATGATACAGGCGACTGTACTAAAACAGATAATCGCTGGGAAACGATTACTGATTCAAATAAAGTCAATGTTTCTTCATTATCATTCAGTATGGCTAACTCACAGTGTTCAAATGTTACCACGTCAGAAGTTTATGTTGATGTTACGGCTCCCATTGATACCTCATGTGCAGCTGCTATAGCTGCTGCCGCCGGTGTTACGGGTAAAGTTTCTTCTGGTGATAAAGCTGTAGAAACCCAACAGATAGATATTGTCCTTCAAGGCAATGTCGTCGGTGATACCCCTGTTACCAAAAGTCTGACAACAATTGTAAAAATAAGAAATGACAGAGTTTTTACTCAACCGTAATTATTTGAGAAAAAGTTAATGAAAATATTATTAAGCAGCTTAAAAAGCCAAAAAGGCGCAGCCACTTTACTTACTTCAGTCATATTGCTTATTGCAATTACTTTAGTCGTTATGTTAAGTGCAAAAACAGTCTTAAATGAAACTAAAATAGCAGCAAGTAATTACCGAATTTCTCAAGCTAATGCCGCCGCTAATTATGCCATGGACTTTGCTATTGATTATTTTGATAGTGGTGGCTTTGATCAAAATTTAGATGACATTGTCGATAATATACATACTTTTGATACCGATGGTGACGCTACAAATGGAAATGAAGAAGTACGACTAACATCATCCGATGGTTCACAAACCACCTTTGCAACAATTTCATTTACTCCAGATGCTACCACATGGAAAAGTGGGCTTATTACGGCTACTGGATTTAGTGACGATAGAGGTGCAACCCGAACAATTACTCAACGTGTCGGACCTTTAGGTATCCTAATTAATGATGGACCCAGTCAACCTCTTGTTGCACAAGGTAATATCGCATTAACTGGAAATGCTCGCATTATTAACCGTTTTACAAACACAACTATTTGGTCAGGGGGCGATGTCAAAATAAGCAGTTCTTCTGCAATGGAAACATATATTAAAGACCCTGCTGTTGGTACTTTAGATCCATCTGATGCAACAGATTTAGCTCGTTTATTGCAAATTGATGAAGATATTGACACTCAGTTAGTCTCTAATAATACCTTAGGTAATGGTTTAGATATTATTGATGATGATCCATCTTTAGGTACTTTAGTCGGAATAGAATTTTTTAAAAACTTTTTTGAATCTGAGACACGTGATCAATTAAAAATTAAAGCTGAACCTCAAGTATATACCAGTATGGCAGACGCAATAACTATTCCCGTTAAAACGGGACTTATTTGGGTTGAAGAGGCCGATGGAAGCCAAACGATGAATGGTGGCACTATAGGCAGTATTGCTAAGCCAGCTATCGTCTATATTAATGGTGACTTTACTCTTGCGGGTAATTCAATAATATATGGCGTGTTATATGTGGCAGGTAAATATACTATTGGCGGAAACCCAGTTGTGGTGGGGGCCAATGTAGTTGAAGGAACTAACCTTGCAACAGAAACCCCAGCTTCTCCTCCGGTAGTAACTGGGACTGGCACGATTAGCCTAGTATATTGGCAAGGCATTTTATCTGATAAGAAAAACCCAATGGACGGTCAAACAGCTGTAATAAGTGGCTCATGGCGCGACTGGTAAATATATTAATTTCAATAAGGTCTTAAAATGAATTACTTAACATCAAAAAAACAGCTTGGTATTGGTTTAATTGAAGTATTAATTGCTACTGTTGTAATTGCAATTGGTTTGCTTGCTGTTGCATCATTGCAAGGTGGTTTTTTGAACAGTAGTGGTAACAGTAAAACTCGCTCTGAAGCATTGGTTCTAGCCGAACAAAAAATAGAAGAATTAAGAAATAATATAACTTTAGCTCAATATGACGCTATTCCCAATAGTGCAGTTGCTGTGGCTGATGCTGGTAACCCTATTGCCGGGTCAAATGCGTCCTTCACTAGAAGCTGGGTTATTGATGAAGGAGGCACAGCAGAACGAAAAAATATATCAGTATCAGTTAGCTGGGGAAATGGAGCTGATGAAAAAGTTAATATTGTCACAGAAATGACCTTTGTTAACCCAGCAAAAAGTGCATTTATAGCATCTGAAAGTTCAAGTGGTACGAGTGCAGTCCCTAGTCCAAGGCAAAATGCATCAGAAGATGTAGATGCAGCTTCTGAATCGGTGGTAGGAACAAATTTAGATATTGTTGAAGATGCAGGTGTAACCGGCACGGCCGGTACTAGTAGTGACTTAGCTGTTGATCTACCTGATAATGGCGGTACACTGATTGTTTATCAAGTTGCACCGGGGTCACACTTTTATACAGCAACAATAGGTGTAGCAAGTATAGAACCCGGGGTTATTGCTGTTTTTTTATGTAATTCTGGGGTTTGTTCACATATTCAAAATCACTTTGGGGGCGTTGTTCATCGTATTAAAGGTACTGTATATTCAACAAGTGGCAATGGTTTATCTAATATCCTAGTTGCCTGGACATCGAGTGATGTGCATGCTTGTTATAAAGGCTCTATAACCTCGTCAGGGGGGGTAGATTCTATGCCATATGAATGTGTTAATGCCGGAAACTGTAATACATCAGCTGCCGGAACCAGAACTTCATCTGGAGCACATGCAATAGACACTGGGTGTTTTGTTGATGCAGTGGTTTCTGATGACCAGATAAATGAAAGAAATGTAGGTCCTGGTGGTGAATTTGGTGATGTTGGGTTATTAGGACTTGATTATCAAAGTCCTGGACAGGAGCAGGTTTGTTTTCTTGAAGATACCACAGACCCAGCAACCAGCCCTTTGCTTAATACCTCGGGTAATGATGTATTAAATGAAAACTATTTATTTGCTGTCACTAAGCGTTTATATATAACACGAAAATTAAAACGCAATGGATCTAATAACGACCATAAGTCTGAAGGAATTAATCGCTCTTATACCAATCATAATTTTTTCATTGTTGCTAGGGGCTCAGGCGCAACGGCAAAAGAAAAGTGTAATACAGAGGTAATAGCGAACAGCAAACAAATAGCGCCTAGAGATATTTCCAGAGCATTAAATGACGGCACTGCCAATGTGGTTACAGCTGAAGCAGCTTATTCTGGTGGAACAGCTACTGCGCATACGCTAACAGGTAATGTAACAGGTAGTGCAACAAAACTAAGGTTATTTATTCCAGAAACAGGTGCTTGTTACCTTAATAATGCGTTAGATAAAACCACTGATGCAACGGGTTATGCCTGTGTTGTATCGAGTAGTGTAGCGAATGCTGAAATTATTGGATCAAGTAATCAACATAAAAACGTGGACCCTTCCGTTTTTGCTTCTTGTACCAAAACGGCCAACACAACACCTGGTTGCCATTGGTTATCAGACTTTACAAATTCATACGGTGGTGGAAGCAGCAGCTGTACAACACCTTGGGGAACTGAACTTGCCGATGCAGCATCTGTAGATGCTTATTCTGCATCAGATTGTAGTACCGCAATCAGTCGAACATGTAGTAGTGGAACATTAGGCGGAGATTCTTCTGCTATCTACGAAACTTCAGCGGCCTGTGTATCAGCAACTGCAAATGCATCTTGCTCTTCACCATGGATAGGTGGTCCAGATATTACTCATGGTAATTCTGTTAATGCTTTTACAGCATCCTCAGTTATTTTTGGTGCGACTTGTCCCGGTGCAGTTACTCGAACCTGTAATAATGGCGCATTATCAGGAGATGTAAACGCTGTATTTCAATCATGTACTGTTGATGCAGCACTTTGTTTTGTCCCCACTATTGATGGTGACAATACCTCAAATGCTACCCAACTGGCGGCTGTTATTTCTAAAATAGAAGCTGAAGATCTAGTTGCGGCGGGGACACTCAACGCTAGTTTACCAAATCAAAAAGTAGCAAACCAAAATCCTGCCGGAGGAATAGGTGTTACATGTGGTAGTACAGTGACATTTGACTACAAACAATAACAGATAGGCGATGTATATACTTTAATGTCCTTTTTATTAAGAGACGCGCACGAAATAACAAGGCAAGTAAGTTGTCGATGTTATTTCGTGCATTCTCCTTAGCTTATTGCTATAAAATAATGAAAGTTTAACCCTGCGAATAATAAATATGTCTAAACCCCATTGTCTGTGTAGTAATAATATTGAATATGAGGCATGCTGCCAGCCTTTTCATGCGGATGAACAGACTCCACGAACTGCCGAAGCCCTGATGCGTTCCCGCTTTACGGCCTATGCCATGCAAAACGAAGCGTATTTATTAAAAACATGGGATACTAGCAAACGTCCTAAAGACATAGATTTTTCTAAAGAGCAGGCTGACTGGACTAAACTGGAAATTGTAAAAACCAAAAAAGGTGGTGAAAAAGACAGCAAAGGTGTTGTTGAATTTAAGGCCTATTACATACAAGATAATGTAGAGTATGTGATGAATGAGGTGAGCCGCTTTATTAAACAGGCTGGTCGTTGGTTTTATTTGGATGGTGTAGTTAAATCAGTAAAACAAGTTGGTCAACAAAGCAATCAAGGTAAAAATGCACCTTGTTCCTGTGGAAGTGGTAAAAAATTTAAACGTTGCTGTGGTAAATAAATATGATTATTTTTTTAAGGCGAATACCAGGGAATACTAAAAAACATGAAATTATTGACTTTATAAACCCTATTTTAAAAGGAGGGCTTTTTCAAAAGTCAGGGCATATTGAACAGATTAAAATTTTAGTTTTAAAAAATACTCAAAACAATATTTTAGAGTTTCATGGTTTAGTTACTATCGATTCTGAGCAAGTCGGCAAACGAATTATAAAAAAACTCAATAGAAAGTATTTTAAAGACAGGCCAATAGCTGTTAGAGAATACCATCATCGCACATGGCATAATGACCCCCGGGTCAATATGCATGAACAAAATGAAGAGTTAGTTAATAAGCGAAAAAGTGACCGAAGACGAGCCAGACTTGAAGTGGTTGAAGATGTTCCCACCCAATTTAGTAGTAATCAGAATTTCCACCGCACTTTATAAAAGCTGCTCTATTAATGTTGCTAGATTTTTTACCTGTCGTTGTTTTTCTAGCCTATGGCAGCTGATAATACTTGTTAGCTCTGTTAGTGCTACATTAAAGTCATCATTAACAATTAGATAGTCAAACTCATGGCAATGACTCATTTCTTTGACTGCATCTTGCATTCTACGCGCAATAATTTCTTTGCTATCTTGCCCTCTATTTTCTAGTCTTTGCTGTAAGATTTCTATTGAAGGTGGCAGTATAAATATTGAGATGCTGTTGGGTAGCATTTTTTTAACTTGCTCAGCACCTTGCCAATCAATTTCTAAAATCACATCAATACCCTGCTCTAGCATATCCTCGACTGACTGTTGAGCTGTACCATAAAAGTTATCAAACACTTGTGCATGCTCTAAAAATGCATGATCACTGATCATTTGTTTAAACGCATCAACTGAAGTAAAAAAATAGTCTTGACCGTGAGTTTCCCCTTCACGTATTGCTCGTGTGGTATGAGAGACTGACACATCTAATTGATCTACTTTAGAAACTAACTGTTTTACTAAGCTGGTTTTTCCTGCACCAGAGGGTGCAGAAATTATATAAAGTTTACCTGTATTCATATTATTCAATATTCTGAATTTGTTCGCGCATTTGCTCAATTAATACTTTTAAGTCAATTGAAATTTGAGTCATTTGTTTATCAGCAGATTTTGAACCTAAGGTATTGGCTTCTCGATTTAATTCTTGCATTAAGAAATCAAGGCGACGACCAATCGGTTCATTTTTGTTTAATACGCTTAAAACTTCTTGTATATGTGTATCTAATCGATCAAGTTCTTCAGCTACATCCAATTTTTGCATAAGAAATATCATTTCTTGTTCCAGCCTGTCAAAATCCGGAGTTGCTACTAACTCAATAATCCGTGCTTTAATTTTTTCACGTATCAGCTCTAAAACGACGGGTAATCTTTTATTCGCGGCATCCACCAATATCTGGATTTTTTTACAGCGCTCTTCAATCAGTGATCCTAATTGAGAGCCTTCCCTTTCCCTTGCGATAATCAGTTGTTTTATAGTGCTTTCAACTAAACTATTAATCCCTCGCAATAACTCCTCCTTATTACTTTCTGGCTCTTGCTGAACACCAGGGAAATTTAAAATCTCAAGCGCCGAAAAAGATTGTTGCATGTGCATGTGATCTTCAATTTGAGAGGTTGCCCGTAATAATGCCTTAACGGCCTCTTCATTGATGGTGATAGTTTGCTTGTCATTAGACTGTTTTTTATAGTTTAAAGAACACTCAATTTTTCCTCTTTTTAGCTCTGAAGCAATAAGCAGCCGCAAATCAGCTTCTGAAAAACGCAACCTTTCGGGTAATTTAAGTGTAATATCACAATAACGGTGATTAACTGAGCGTAATTCGCAATTTATTGTTAAGTTATCTATTTCTGCTTCGCCATTGGCAAAGGCCGTCATACTTTTTATCATTATTTAACCCAATATTTTAATAATCTATCAGCAACTTAAAACTATCAATGGCTGAATATTACGACCCGAAAACTTACCCTAAAGAATGGAATTACCTTCAGTCGGGCACTATTATAGACCAGTATACAATTGAGCGGGAACTTGCGCATGGGGGCTTTAGTTCTGTTTATCTTGCCAGACAGAAGCTTGATCAAGTTCAAGTGGCTATTAAAGAGTATTTACCCCGTCGATTAGCTCACAGAACATGGAATAATATTGTTGTTCCTAACAGTAAAGAAACCAAGACTTTATTTTTAAGAGGAAGATCTCTATTTTTTGAGGAGGCTAAGGTTTTAGCCAATTTGAAACATCATAATATTGTTAATGTGATTAACTTCTTTCAGGCCAACGAAACAGTCTATATGGTAATGGTTTATGATTATGGCGTGACATTAGACAAAATCATTAAAAATAAAAGCCTAGAAATGACTGAACAGTTTATTATTACTGTTTTTAATCAATTACTTACTGGCATAGGCTTTATTCATCATCAAAGCATGATTCATCTGGATATAAAGCCCGGAAATATTTTAATTCGACCTAAGAATGATCCTTTATTACTGGATTTTGGCGCTATTCAAACATTCCCATCACCGCTTAAGAATAAAACTAAAGTTTTAACTCAAGGGTATTCACCCATAGAGCAATGTGGTACTAAGGGACAATTAGGGCCGTGGACTGATATTTATGCTGTAGGGGCAAGTATGCGCGCATGTTTAGATGGCAAATCGCCGCAACCCGCATCTGATCGAGCGGTGAAAAATACACTTATTTCTGCGACTAAAGCATATAAACGAAAATATCCAAAGTATTTACTGCAAGCAATTGATTGGGCAATGGAAATTGAGCCTGAAAATAGACCTCAATCTGCTGAGGAATTACAGATCGCTTTATTAAACAAAGAAAATTAGCCTTCCATTAAATGTAGCCTTGATATAGCTATGGGGCGGAATCAAGGACTCGAAGCATTAAAACCTTGATTCCACTTTGTTACATCAAGGCTACGATGCTTAATGATCATAATACAGTGAGCAAGAGTATGAGATGTTTTTTACAACGCAAAGTTGATACTCAACTAAGGTGTGCTAAATGGATAACAATAGCTAAAGAGCACCTGTTTTTTTCAATGTTATCTCATATACATTCCTAAAATATCAAAAGAGTGTTAAAAAAACGGTTATACTGAGCCGTTTTTTTAATGAGTGACACTATGAGACCAAGCGGACGTAATCCAGATCAATTAAGAGATGTTAAATT
>WTAG01000538.1 GCA_013139755.1 Methylomarinum sp.
GTTGATTATAAGCTGATTCATGAGTGATTGCAGTCCAATATTTTTTATATCTTAGCGCACAGGATTCTTTAAAAACATGCACTAATTAATGATTTTCAGTGCTTAGATTAGATGTGTTGCAAGTCTCTTTATGAGGAAATATTACTTAGTGCACTATATTTTGTACCCTAAATAATATATTATAAAAAGACAATTTAAATCTTACACATTCAGTTTAATCCATTGAAATATCAGATTTCATAGGATTACCCCATAGAATAAATAATTAGATGTGTATACAAATTTGGTGTTATTTTTATTAAAAGCTTAGTTATCAACCTACGTCAGCCTTTACCAGAAGATGGATCAAAGGCATTTAAACTGATTTCCCAATGCCCCCCTTTAGATACAAATTCCTTATATTGCAACTTATTGCAATGTAGTCATTTTTCCAGCACATCTGTAGCCGCCATTTCTCAAGGTGAAGTGGTAGGATTTATATCAGCCTATGTTGTTCCTGATAGACCGAATATTTTGTTTGTTTGGCAGGTAGCTGTTGGCACCCAAGCGCGTGGTCAAGGACTTGCAACGCGCATGTTACAACACATACTTGATCGCCCCCTTTGTAATGACATTAGGTATCTTGAAACGACTATTACCGAATCAAATAAGGCCTCTTGGGCCTTATTCAATGGCCTGTCTAGTAAGTTAAATACTGAACTCCATAGCTCAATCATGTTTGATCGCGAGAAACACCTTGATAATGCTCATGACACTGAAATGTTGGTAAAGATTGGTCCACTTAACCTAATAAAGAAAAAGTATATATGAAAATTTTTGAAGAAATTGAATCTGAAGTACAGTCTTATGCGCGCTCATTCCCACGTATTTTTAATAAAGCCGTCGGTGAACTGCTTTATGATGAAGAAGGCACCCAATATTTAGATTTTCTTGCAGGGGCTGGTACTTTAAATTATGGGCATAATAATCCTTTGTTCAAAGAGAAATTACTCGACTATATCCATAGCGATGGCATTACTCATGGCTTAGATTTACATACCAAAGCTAAAGGTGAGTTTCTTGAAACTTTCAATGAAAAAATATTAAAGCCCAGAGGCTTGGAATATGTTCTTCAATTTACAGGTCCAACAGGGACTAATGCAGTTGAAGCAGCACTAAAATTAGCCCGAAATGTCACAGGGCGTGAAAATATTATTGCCTTTACCAATGGTTTTCATGGTGTGAGTTTAGGCGCATTAGCGGCAACGGGTAACTCGCATCATCGTGGTGCGGCAGGTGTGAGCCTTAATGGTGTAAGTCGCATGCCTTATGATGGTTATTTAGGTGAAGAGATAGACACCATTGCTTATTTAAATAAAGTACTTTCTGATTCTAGTAGTGGTATTGATCTACCCGCTGCCGTTATTGTTGAAACTGTTCAGGGTGAAGGTGGTATTAATGCCGCTAGTTTTGAATGGTTAAAAAATCTACAAGTTACTTGCAAAAAACATGATGTATTATTGATTGTTGATGATATTCAGGCGGGTTGTGGGCGCACGGGAAGCTTTTTTTCTTTTGAAGAAGCAGGCCTTTATCCCGATATAGTGACGCTATCTAAATCATTGGGTGGTTACGGTCTACCTTTTGCCATGGTGCTTATCAGACCGGAAATAGATCAATGGAAACCCGGTGAGCATAATGGAACGTTTAGAGGCAATAGTTTTGCTTTTGTTACCGCGAAAGCCGCTATTGATACTTATTGGTCAGATGATGCTTTTTCTAAGGAAATAAAGCGTAAAGGCGACTATATATCAAAACGCCTGGAAACCATTGTTGATCAATATGGAGAAGGTAATTTCAGCACGCGTGGACGCGGTATGTTTCAGGGAATAAATTGTATTAACAGTGATTTAGCAGGAAAAATCACCCACAAAGCCTTTCTACAAAATATGATTATCGAAACCAGCGGCGCTGATGATCAAGTGGTTAAGTTTCTATGTCCACTCATTATTAGTGATGAAAACTTAAAAAAAGGTCTGGATATTATTGAGCAGGCGATAAAAGAAGTTTGCGCTAAGGAAGATTCTATTCCAGAAGAAAAAGACTATTTTGGTATTAATTCTTAAGAACTATTCGCCCAATAAAATATTATGATTGTTAGACAACTCAAAGAAGCGGAGCAAACGCAGCGCCGTATCGTATCTCCTGATGGTAACTGGGAAAGCACACGCTTATTATTAAAAGATGACAATATAGGATTCTCTTTCCATATTACAACAATTTATGCGGGAGCAGACTTTCAAATGCACTATCAAAATCATTTGGAATCTGTTTATTGCATATCTGGAGAAGGCGAAGTTGAAACTTTGGGTAATGGCCAAAAATATCCGATAACATCAGGTTCAATTTATATACTGGATCAGCATGATCAGCATATATTACGTGCCTTTACAGAAATGAAGATGGCTTGCGTCTTTAACCCGCCGCTTAATGGTAAAGAAGTACATAATGCCGATGGGGCTTATGAGTTAACCGGAGAGGCAATAAACAGCTAAAAAACGGCTGCAACTATCTATGCGGAAAGTGAAAAGCAGCGCCAATTCAATCACTGCTATTCAAGACTCAACCCAGATAACTAGGCAGAGAATTTTCTTCAAGGAATACTCAATTGATTATCAGTTTTATATGTTTTATGGCGCTATTTGTCGCTATCGGCGTTAGCTCTTTCTTTAAAAGCCAGGGCACCAAAGAAGATTATTATCTAGCCAGCGGCTCTATTTCACCCGGCTTAGTCGGTCTGTCAGCAGTGGCAACCAATAACAGCGGCTATATGTTTATAGGGATTATTGGTTACACTTATGCTACAGGTCTTGCTTCAATATGGTTAATGTTGGGTTGGATTGCAGGGGATTTTCTGGCTTCTACTTTTGTGCACTCACGTTT
>WTAG01000057.1 GCA_013139755.1 Methylomarinum sp.
TAATTATCAAAAAGCTATTTTCATAGTGCAAATTTAACAGAGTTCCTACGAATATTACCGGGCTTGTCCAACAAACGGTTCAGATTGTGGTTCGCTGCGCTCTCACAATCTAACCTTGTTCGTTATACCTTTTTTCTAGTTTCAGCCTTACTGTAAACTAAACCGCGCTCTCTTTTGCCGACAGCAATAACGTATATAACAATTTCACTATCATTTACCTCATAGACTAAACGATAACCGACTGAGCGAAGTTTTATTTTATAAACATCTCTAAATCCACGTAACTGACTAGCTTTATTACGAGGGTTTTGCATTCTTTCTTTAAGCTTGTTCTTAAATTGCTTTTGAATAGGCGGGGCTAATTTTTTCCATTCTTTTAATGCACTAGGTAAAAATTTGAGTTTATAGTTCATCAAGATCTACTTCTATTGCTTTTCCTTTTTCGTGAGCGCGATCATTAATTATTTGTGCAAGCTCAGAATCCTCTAATTTGTCCATGAGCCATTCATATGTTTCCGCTGGGATTAAATAGGCAGCAGGTACATTATGGTTAAGAATGGCGATAGGAGAGCCTTCAGCTTCATTTAGCAGAGCTGTGGGGTTTTTCTTTAGTTCTGAGATACTTGCAGAACAACTTGAAAGCACTTGTTTCATGATATGAGCCTATTTTTAATTAAAACCTAAATAAAGATCTAAATATAGCTCTTTTTGTAATTGGGCGCAAGTGTGATTATTTGATTGCAAAGTCATTCTAACATATTTATGATTACACCTGACTGGACAAGTTTTCGAGCTATTCTCATAAAGAATAAAATCCCTCAAAACCAGCATCATTACTATGCAAAATGGATAGAACAGTTTTTAGTGTTTATTCATGACTTAAATGCGGCATATACAATTTCATCAATCAAAGCAGAGGATATTAATCATTTTCTTCAAGATATAGACGGAAAGTCGGATTTAAATCATTGGCAATTTCGTCAATTACTCCATGCCTTAAAGCTTTTCTTAATTTCTCTTTATCATTTATCTTGGGCAAAAGAATTTGACTGGGATTATTGGCAAGCGGCTGCACAGAAACTCCCTGATAACCATGCAACTGTTGCCCGCGACTATACTGAATTTTCGAAACAACCTTCTAAGACGCCCAAAACACCTTCTAAATCAAATAACCCATCTCACAACTCCCTACTAGAAAAACTTATCTACAGTTTACGCTCTGGTAATTATGCGATTAGAACCGAGCAAACTTATGCTACCTGGGTAAAACGATTTTTATTTTTTCACCATAGTATTAATGCTGATGACCTTAATGATGATCATGCTACGCAATATCTTAACTATTTGGCAGTTGACAGACGAGTTGCATCAAACACTCAATCGGTTGTTTTAAACGCTTTATGTTTTTTATTTAAGAAGGTTTTAGACAAGCCTTTAGATGTTAAAGGCTTTAAATTGGCCAACCGTCCCCGTAAATTACCTGTGGTTTTAACAACAGATGAAATACGTTCTTTGCTGAGTCAGATGCATGGCATTTATGCTCTACTCGCTGGTTTGCAATATGGTACAGGAATGCGTTTAATGGAAGTTATTCGCTTGCGAGTACAAGATATTGATGAAGGCTACCAACAGATTATTATTCGAAATGCCAAAGGCAATAAAGACCGTTTAGTCCCCTTACCTGAATGTTATAGAGAACAATTACTTTCTCAAATAGCTTTTGTTTCTACCCAGCATAAACTTGATTTAAAAAATGGTCATGGCGAAGTTTATTTGCCCGATGCCTTAAGTCGAAAGTATCCTAATGCTGCAAAAGAACTACGCTGGCAATATTTATTTCCTGCAAGTCGTATTTCTTCTGATCCTCGTACGGGTGCTGTACGCAGGCATCACCTTCATGAAACCAGTTTACAGAAAAAAATCAAACAAGCCACTACCGATGCTAATTTGTTAAAACGTGTTAGCTCACATACTTTACGACATTCTTTTGCTACGCATTTGCTGGAAAATGGTTATGACATTAGAACAGTTCAAGAGTTACTAGGACATTCTGATGTTTCAACAACAATGATTTATACGCATGTTTTAAATAAACCAGGACTGTCGGTTCGCTCTCCAGCTGATTTGATAAACATCAAACCTCATGATGTTATGAATAAATAAAGAATAAAGCGGGTTTTATTCATCTTCATCCAATCCTCTCGGCAATAGCGCTTAAAGCGGCTACTCTTGCTGCTCTACTTACCTACATCTATGTAGGCAACCAGCAGAAGAGTGGTTAAGACTAGCCTTCAAATCAAGCTTTGTGTTGAGTACACCATAAGCTGCGACTGCCAGGCATTAAAAATCAATCACTTATATGTCATAAAAACACCATAAATTGCGACTAATTTACGCATAAGCTGCGACTTTCTGGGGATATTTACGCATAAGCTGCGACTTTTTTATTGAAATATATCAAACTATTTGTTGTTTTAGCAACAAATAACAATGTTCCACAACGTGCATATGTTTTGTATAAGCAAAATTCTATCTTGAATTCAACTCCATAAAAGTCTTACTTACTAATTACCTGACATCCACTCAAGAAGTCATTAGCTCATGCCATCGAGAACTTTCATCCGCCGATGGTGGACTGAAATATTTTTGGCAATACTTGAAATATTTTCAGTTTTTAATTTAATTGTATTCAACTGCATCGCACTGTATATACCAATACCCTCTAAATTTTTTATGTCGGCCTCAGTCAATCTTCTACTTAAAACTGACTGCCCAAGATCGTCAAATGAAATGAGATATTGATCGAAAAGTTTATCAAAATGTGAACATAATAGAATTCCATTTTCCCCACTAAGTCGCTGATTATTGTCAGCATCACGCCAAGGTATAATATGAGAAGCAATTAAAAGCTGTTTTATATCGATACCAGTAACAGCACAACACTCGCCAATTCCCCAAGTTTTAATAACATTCTGTCTGAATTTCCCTTGGCCAAGCCTTGCTTGTATTAGTTGTTCTTTGGTCGTCTGGCCTATTGCTTGATTGGTGATATCAAGAAGATCTTTGCACTGCTCATTATTATTTCTTAAAGATTGATCATAAGGTAAATCAACGAATTTTGATGGGGATGTAATTTCATTAGCCTTATCAACCTTTGATTCTCGCCTTACAATTCCACTGGCATACCATCCTATTAACTGCTCTAATGCAATTGAGTCATCAACAATGAAAGAACTTTGATTGCCTGCTGTAAGTTTATTGATATACCCACGATTTGTAATTTTTTGATTTACCCTGCTTCCCTTATACAAATCAGGAACATATGTAACACCTGAAACCTTAGGTGGACTAG
>WTAG01000343.1 GCA_013139755.1 Methylomarinum sp.
TTTAACCACGAGTGGATAATACCGTCACCTGGACGCAAGGCAACACCGCCACGATTCATAATAAAATCGGGTAATGTATGCTGCATTTCTACATCAATTGGTTTTGGATAAGCCGCTGTATGACAGAAAGACTGCATGACTAAATCAGCAGAAAAACCTAAACAGGCCAAATCTTTTAATTCATCACGGGTCATTGGCCCAGTAGTATCTTGCGATCCTACTGTAGTCATTTTTGGTTCACAATAGCTGTCAGGACGAACACCTGCCACACCACACGCTTTACCGACAATTTTTTGCGCTAAAGTATAGCCTTTATTGCTTACTACTTGGTCTTGTGGTCTTTCAAAGACATCTGATGCAGCTAAACCTAAAGATTCTCTGGCACGGTCAGTTAATCCTCGACCAATGATTAAAGGAATACGTCCACCGGCACGGACTTCATCTAAAATCACATTGGTTTTTAATGAGAACTCAGAAACCACTTCATCACTATCATGGCGTTTAACCACACCTTGGTATGGGTATATATCAATCACATCACCCATGGCCAAGTTTTCTACGTCACACTCAAATGGTAGTGCGCCTGAATCTTCCATGGTGTTAAAGAAAATAGGCGCAATTTTTCCACCGATACAAACACCACCGCCTCTTTTATTAGGCACATAAGGAATATCATCCCCTGTAAACCAAAGTACTGAGTTTGTAGCTGATTTACGTGAAGAGCCAGTACCAACAACATCCCCAACATAAGCAACAGGAAAACCTTTTTGTTTTAATTCTTCAATTTGCTGTTCTGCATTGGTAATCCCTTCTCTAGGGATTTTAAGCATGGCTTTGGCATGCAAAGGAATATCAGGTCTAGACCATGCATCCTGTGCAGGTGATAAATCATCTGTATTGGTTTCACCAGTGACTTTAAAAACTGTGACCGTTAATTTTTCAGCAACTACAGGCTTAGCAGTAAACCATTCAGCGTCAGCCCAGGATTCAATAATTTGTTTTGCAAACACATTACCTACATCCGCTTTTTCTTTTACATCATGAAATGCATCAAATACCAATAAAGTATGCGATAAAGCCTTAACTACAATCGGTGCTAATGCATCGTTATCAAGCAATTCAACTAAAGGAGCAATGTTATAACCACCTAACATTGTGCCTAATAATTCTGTCGCTCTCGCAGCATCTAAGATAGTTGATACCACTTCACCTTTTGCAATAGCCGCTAGAAAACCTGCTTTTACATACGCCGCTTCATCCACACCCGCTGGTACACGATTAACCAACAAATCGAGCAAAAACTCTTCTTCACCTACTGGTGGTTGTTTAATCAATTCAACTAAACCAGCAACTTGCTCGGCGCTTAAAGGTTTAGGAACGATTCCTTCAGCAGCACGTTCTGCAACATGTTCGCGGTATTGCTCTAGCATTATCTACCCTTGTAAAAGACTACATTAAAAGTCTTCAATTTTACCATATTATTCAAGCTGTTATAAGTACCCATCATTTTTCTAGTATGTCATAATTTTCACCATTTATATAAAAACACCCCAAGCAATTGAATATTAAACATATTTTTAACTAGGCATTTTTATGCTGCTATTTAAAGCATCTTACATACACTGAGGTGAACATAATGAAATCGATCATCAACAACAATGAAGTCAATGCAATCAGAGCTATACTTCACGCGGTTACGGATGCGGATCTTATAGCGAGTTGATTTTTGTCGATAGCAAGGTGCTGAAACAGGCGCATAGCAAGCTATGAAACTGTTTTAGCAACGCTGCCTATCGGCAAAAATCGACCGATAGAAAACCACATCCGTGACTGTGTGAAATATATATTCATAGAAACTTTAAGTAATGAATTTACTTCAAAAACGGGCGTAGCTGTTTATGCTTATCTTGCACCTATGGATATAAAACAATTGTTCACAGACTATTTACAGCAGCATGAAACCGTTAGAGTTTTTGTTAGGTTTTGTGTAAAACAGCATCTAAATGTTGCCGCAAAAATTCGGGGATACGTTTGTCCAACCAATAACGGGGATTAAAAGGATTTGCTCCAGTAACAAAACCCACATGCCCTCCTCCTTGGGTTATCTCCAAACATACTTTTGAAGATAATTCATGAGGATGAGGAATAACATCTCGCGTCATAAAAGGATCATCGTGTGACTGTATGAGTAAGGTTGGAATTGCGATTGATTGCAGAAAATATCGCGAGCTGGATTTTTGATAATAGTCCTCTGCACTCAAAAAACCATGCAGCTTAGCAACTACTTGGTCATCATATTGCCAAAATGACTTCACTTCTGACAAATCACCTAACTGGTTAATTTTCTCTGCTTCTTCTATATGTCCATTTCGCGTTAAATACGCTACCTTATCAATTAAATACTGCTTTAATTCAGCAATTAAGTTTCCTCGGTAAACACGAGAAAAACCAGAATCTAATTTTGTTGCACAAGTACTTAAGACAAAAGGAACGGAAACTGAAACAGCAGAAAACAACGACAGCTTGTCACCCTGCTCACCCAGCCATTTTAATAAAACATTACCTCCTAATGAAAAGCCAACTGCGGCAATAGGTGTATCAGCTTCTCGTTGGCGCAAGGTTTGATAGAGAAAATTAATATCGTCAGTTTCACCCGAATGATAACAGCGAGCTAGGTTATTTGATTCACCACTACAACCCCGAAAATTTAAAGCCACACTACGAAAGCCTTGTGTGAATAATACCTGCTGCAAACCTTTGACATATCCCGACTGAGAACTGCCAGCCAAGCCGTGTAATATCATGACAATTGGCTGCTTACCCTCTCCACACCAGTCAACATCAATAAAGTCATTATCAGGAGTGATTAACCTTTCTCGTTTGATATCCGCTAGACTAGAAACTTTTCTACATAACGCTGGATAAATAGTTTGTAAATGGCAGTTTTTTAACCACCATGCGGGTTTAAATGATGCAGTATTTTTCACTAATTTTTTTAAGTCACAATGGTTTTAGCATACTTAGACAAACTTTCAATAATATGTAAATTCTTTTCATCACCCTCATATTGCTCGGTAAATGAATCCAGATTAGAAAAGTAATCTGATTTTATCGGCTCAAAAACGGCTTGCTTATGTGCTTGCCATTGCAGATGTTCTTTTGTTGTTAAAGTCTCTGGAAAATTTCTGGCACGGTATCTAAAGAACAATTCATTAAATCGTTTATCTGATACTGATAGATTTAATCCCACTAATTTTTCGGGTGAAGATTTACGAATTTTACCAAACGCTTTTTTATCGTCAAAAGAAAAGAAGCTCGCGTACAACATGGCATCCACATTGCCTTTATTATCAAACTCTCTGTCTTGCTGAAACACTTCGGATACAACATCAGCTATATGAGGGTTGCTCTGTAAAAGTGCTAGATTTTCTGAACAGATTTTTTTATCTATACCTAATCGCTGAGCATTCTCAGGCAACAAGGTTTTTTCAATTGC
>WTAG01000602.1 GCA_013139755.1 Methylomarinum sp.
AGATCAGATTTATGATGAAATCCAAGGCAATTTGCGCCAAGTAGGCGATATTGAACGTATTAGCTCACGTATTGCCTTAAAGTCTGCTCGCCCTCGTGATTTGATTGTCCTGCGTAATACCTTGGGCGTGTTACCACTATTACAACAGCAATTAGCCAACACCGATAACTCTCATATTGAAACGCTAAAACAACAAATAGCTGAGCAACCTGAGCTATTATCATTATTACAACGGGCAATTATTGATAACCCACCCGTATTAATTCGGGATGGCGGCGTTATTGCGGAGGGCTACAATCAAGAACTTGATGATTTACGTAATTTAAGCCAAAATGCTGATCAATTTTTGATTGATATGGAGAACCGTGAGAAGGAAGCAACAGGGATTAATAACTTAAAAGTTAACTACAATCGAGTCCACGGTTATTACATCGAAGTTTCTCGTTTACACTCTGATAAAGTGCCTGATTACTACACACGTAAACAGACCTTAAAAAGTGTCGAACGCTACATCACATCTGAACTAAAAGAATTTGAGGACAAGGTATTAAGCGCAAGGGAAAAATTCTTAGCTTTTGAGAAAGCCTTATACGATGAATTGCTTACCCTTATATCAGCATACTTATCTGACTTACAGCGCTGTGCATCAGCATTGGCTGAATTGGATGTATTGGTCAATTTTTCAGAACGTGCTGATACACTAAATTTATCCCGCCCAATTTTAAGCGAAAAAGCCGGCATAGAAATTGAGAATGGCAGACACCTTATTGTTGAACAAGTATCCGACATTCCTTTTGTCGCAAATGATATAAGCTTTAATAATCAACGAAAAATGCTGATTATTACAGGACCAAATATGGGTGGTAAATCAACCTATATGCGGCAAACTGCACTTATTGTATTAATGATGCATGTTGGTTGTTTTGTACCGGCAAAAACTGTCACTTGTGGCCCTATTGATAAAATATTCACCCGTATTGGTGCTTCAGATGATTTAGCCAGCGGACGCTCAACCTTTATGGTTGAAATGTCTGAAACCGCAAACATTTTGCACAATGCCACCGCTAACAGTCTGATCTTAATGGATGAAATTGGACGAGGAACCAGTACTTTTGACGGGCTTTCATTAGCTTGGGCATGTGCCGTTCATCTTGCAAAACAGACCAAAGCCTATACCTTGTTTGCTACGCATTACTTTGAATTAACTGCATTACCTGAAGAGTATAAAAACATTCATAATGTACATCTGGATGCTATGGAACATGGCGATAAGATTGTTTTCTTACACTCGGTAAAAGATGGGCCTGCCAGCCAAAGTTATGGTTTGCAAGTCGCCTCGTTGGCAGGAGTTCCCGGTACTGTCATTGATAATGCAAAAAACAAATTACAGCAACTGGAAGATAATGCTTATATTGAGCAGCAACATGAATCTGGCACCAATCAATTAGATTTATTTTCAGCAAAAGAATGTCACCCAGCGGTGGGCTTTATTGAAGAATTAAATCCAGATGAGTTAAGCCCAAGACAAGCATTGGACATGCTATACAGACTTAAAGAGTTTGTTTAATCACTGGGCAGACGACCTTAATGTAGGATGGGCAAAGGTCTCTTGCGTGCCCATCTCTCTTAACATGATGGGCACGCTACGCCTTGCCCATCCTACATTTTATCCGCTCCCATCACTCCGGCGAACATAACCGAAAATTGGTAATGCTATTCGTTTACCAATGCCTTAAGCAGTTGTTTTGCTGGCACATAACCAGGAAAAATATTACCTTTTTCAGTTACTATCATCGGCGTGCCCCTTGCTTCAAACTCAACACCTAACTGCATATGCTCATCCACTGGGTTATCACAGTTTTTAGCTTCAGGTGTCGCTCCATTCTTTGCCGCTGTTAAAGCTGTATTGCGATCATCCGAACACCATACCGATACTGCTTTATTATATGAATCTGAACCTTTGCCCGCTCTTGGGTAAAACAAGTACTGAATGGTAATCCCTTCAGCCATATATTGATCTAATTCTGAGTGAAGCTTTCGACAATAACCACAATCAATATCGGTAAACACAGAGACTTTATATTTACTGTCTTTAGGCTTAAAGATAATCATTTTATCTTCACCTAAATTTTCAATCGCATTTTTTCTAGTGTCTGCTAATTTTAATTCTGTTAAGTCCTTTCTGGCCGCAATATCTATCAGATGCCCCTGTAACAAATATTTTCCATCGTCCGAAACATATAAAATATTGCTACCTACAGCGACTTCATACAAACCTTTAGCTTCCGCTGGTTTTAATGAATCAATCTTCAGTGTGGGCATAGACTTACTAAATGACTGCCTAATTGCCACTTCATCAGCATGGACAACCGATGAACCTATAATTGTCATTGCAGCTAGAGATATTACAGTGTTTTTTAATCGTTTCATATTCAATTGATAGCAGTTAAAAGTCCTTAGTGGACTGTAATAAGTAGGGTTTGTTCCATCTTATAAAGAAAGATAGTGTTCCGCACAAAATAATTTGGATTCCGTGGTATGGACAAGGCGCTTTCTTGTCCATCTTTTCAAATGATGGGCAGGAGAGGAAGCTTTGCCCATCCTACATAACTATTCAAATAATCGACCAATATCAAGAAAAATAGCAAAAAACATTAAAGACATCAAAACCAGTATGCCTGCCTGCTGAAAAATAATTTGTATTTTCTCAGAGACTGGACTGCCTTTAATTGCTTCAATAGCAAAGAACATTAGATGCCCGCCATCCAATACTGGTACGGGTAATAAATTTAATACACCCAAACTAACACTAACTAATGCTAAAAACTTAAGAAAAGGAACCAAGCCCATTTCAGCAGATTGCCCTGCATATTGCGCAATACTAATAGGACCACTTAGATTTTCAGGTGATGCTTTACCTATTATCATTCTGCCCATCATTTTTAGTGTACTGGTTGAATAGAACCACGTACGTTCAAACGCTGCTACCAAAGCATCAGCTGGAGACAATGAAAACTCCACGCGTAATGAATCGATTAACGCCTTAGGAATTTCAACACCTGCACCAATCCGGCCAAAATCTTTTTCTTCAGTTACGATTCTCTCAGGCACAATGACCATAGGTAAGTGTACACCATCTCTTTCAACCATCAGCTGGATGGAGACTTCAGGTCTAGCCTTTACATACTCAACCCATTGCATCCAATCATTAATAGCTACATCGTCAGCAGTAACAATTAAATCACCTAACTGTAATCCAGCTAATTTTGCAGGTGAATTATCAATCACCTTTCCTATAATGGCTTTTAACTTAGGCGACCAAGGTTTTAAACCTAATTTTTCATACAGTTGCTCAGGATTTTTTGCATCATCACCTGTGAACGCAAGAAAATGAATCAGCTCTATCTCATCATCATTTTTAACCGTAACTTTAATTTCTTTCTCACCTTGCATGGCGTTTGAAAACAACAAATTCATTGCTTCCGACCATGTAGGTGTCTGCTTATCATTAACAGCAAGTATTTCTTCACCTTCTGCAAATCCAGCTTCCGCAGCCAATGTTCCAGATTCAATGACACCGACTATGGGTCTCATACCCGTTTCACCAATCATGAAAACTGCCCAAAAAAGAACAATCGCTAACAAAAGGTTAAATATGGGGCCTGCAGCAACAATCGCTGATCTTGCAAATAAAGATTGACGATTAAAAGCATAAGGTAAGTCCACTTTATCGACCTCACCTTCTCTTTCATCGACCATTTTGACATAACCACCTAAGGGAATTGCCGACAATACGTACTCTGTTGAATCTGAAGTCTTTTGATACGAGCAAATCACCTTACCGAAACCTATAGAAAAACGAAGGACTTTAACCCCCGATTTTCTGGCCACCCAAAAATGGCCAAACTCATGAATCGCTACTAATATGCCTATGGCAACAATAAAATGAAAAATCGTATATAAAGCGTCCATTAGTGAGTCATACTTGCTATTACTTTATGGGCTATCGCTCTTGCGTCATTATCCGCTTGCAAAATGACCTCTAGAGTATCCGCTGTATTAGCAGAAAACTCAGCCATTGCTTTTTCAATGATCACTGGAATATCTGTAAATTTAACGCGTTCATTTAAGAACTCATCTACAGCAATTTCATTAGCTGCATTAAGCACTGTTGGCATAATACCACCCGCTTTAATCGCTTCATAAGCCAATCTTAAACAGGGGAACCGCTCCAAGCTAGGCTCTTCAAAATCCATTTGTCTTATATCAAAAATATTAAGTGGCTCAACACCTGAATCAAAGCGCTCAGGCCATGCCATCGCATGTGCAATAGGAATTCTCATATCAGGATTTCCCATTTGTGCTAAAACCGAGCCATCAACATAATCAACCATAGAGTGAATAATGCTTTGTTTATGAATAACAACTTGGATATCATCAGGCGACATATTGAATAATAAACAGGCTTCAATAAGCTCTAAACCCTTATTCATCATAGTGGCAGAATCTACTGAAATCTTACGACCCATATCCCATTTAGGATGGGCAACAGCTTGAGCAACAGTGACATCATGCAATTCTTCAACTGGCGTTTCTCTAAAAGGCCCACCTGAAGCAGTTAATAAAATACGACGAGCTTGTTTAGCATCATCTCCCGCAATATATCCCGCTGGCATACATTGAAAAATCGCATTATGCTCACTATCGATAGGCAATAATTTTGCCCCCGAATCGCGCACCGCCTGCATAAAAATATCACCAGACATCACTAATGCTTCTTTATTAGCAAGTAATACATCTTTCCCCTCTTTTGCAGCTGCTAAACTAGGTAACAACCCAGCAGCACCAACAATAGCAGCCATAACTGAATCAACACTATCCAAAGTTGATACGAACTCTAACGCCTTAGAACCGGACATGACATTAATATCTGCAACGTCAGAGTTTTTTATCTTAGCTTTAAATAATTCTGCTTTTTCTTCATTTACTACCACCACATATTCTGGGTGATGGGCAATACATTGCTCATATAAAGCATCAATATTGGTATTTGCTGTTAATGCAATCACTTTATATTGATCAGAATGCCTGGCAACCACATCTAAGGTGCTGACACCAATGGAGCCTGTCGCCCCCAGAATACAAATTCCCTTCATGCAAAAACACTCCGCCCAATCAAAATCACACCTGCATAATAAAACGGTGCAGCAGCAATAACACTGTCAATACGATCTAAAACGCCACCATGACCAGGCAATATAGAGCCACTGTCTTTTACACCACTTTTACGTTTCATCAAACTAAAAAATAAGTCACCATAAATTGAAACCAATACCGTCAAAATAGATAACATACCAAAATCTGTGGCAATCATCATTGGGTAACCGTAATACAATGTCAAAGCAAGCGCACAAAGCATCGCCGAAATAATTGCACCATACATACCTTGTACTGTTTTTCCTGGACTAATCGCAGGTGCTAATTTGTCTTTACCGAATTTCTTACCTGTGAAATAAGCCGCTATATCAGCAATCCAAATTAATGCCAGAAAATACATAACAGCATCAGCACCGTAATAAGCGCGTAATTTTGTTAAGAACATCCAAGCTGAAAGCAACACAAACCATCCAATAAAAACTTTAAAACTTGTTTTTAATTCGATTGCTAATAAACCTTCCGGTACTTTTCGAATAAGTATCATCATCATCACCCAGAAAACAACTGGACCAATAACCAGCCATTCAAGAGCACCTGAATATTCTTTAATTTCTGGCCATTCAAATACTTGTGAGGTCAGCTCTAAAAGTTGAGTCCAAAAAGTGACACCCAGCATAGGAACAATTAGCAGCAATAAAAAACCTAACTTTCCTGATACTTTATTTATTTCTACTAAATTCGTCCATTCCCAAGCAGCAATTAAAACAATCACAGCAATAAATAGATAAAAATATAAGATCGGTAATAGAAAAATAGCCGATATAGCGACTGCGGCTAAGACTAAAGCCGTTAATATTCTTTGTAATAGCATTTTTT
>WTAG01000328.1 GCA_013139755.1 Methylomarinum sp.
GGTGGTGCTGGGCAATACTTTACCCCACGCCCGTTAATTGAAGCGATGGTTGAAGTGATGCAACCAAAAGCTATGGACGTGGTGTCTGATCCTGCCAGTGGTACAGGTGGCTTTTTATTAGCCGCTCATGATTATATGGCTAAGCAGGCCACTTCTAAAAAAGAACAACGCCATCTTAAAGAACATGCCATACGTGGCAATGATATTGTCGATAGCGTGGTACGTTTATGTGCAATGAATCTGTATTTGCACGGTATAGGTGGAGATGAATGCCCGATTGTTTCGGCTGATGCTTTAGCCAAAGAAGTCGGTGATGATCTAGTTGATATGGTACTAGCCAATCCTCCTTTTGGTAAGAAAAGTTCAATTACTATTGTTAATGAAAAAACAGGTAAAGCAGAAAAAGAAAAACTGACCATTGAAAGGGAAGATTTCTGGGCAACAACTTCTAATAAACAGCTTAATTTTGTACAGCATATTGCCAATATGCTAAAAATTAATGGTAAGGCGGCTGTAGTGGTTCCTGATAACGTATTGTTTGAAGGCGGTGCAGGTGAAACCGTGCGCAAAACCTTGTTACAGCGTTTTGATGTACACACATTATTGCGATTACCCACAGGTATTTTTTACGCCCAAGGCGTTAAAGCGAATGTGATTTTCTTTGATGCTAAACCCGCATCAAAAACTGCATGGACTAAAGAGCTGTGGGTTTATGATTATCGAACCAATGTCCATAAAACCTTAAAGCAAAATAGATTAAGCAAAACTGACTTTGTTGAGTTTATTGATTGCTTTAAAGCGGGTGACCGTAGTCAACGACAACAGCTAGAAGAGGTTTCTCGATGGAAACCCTTTAATTACGATGAATTAATGGCGCGTGATAAAGCCAATTTGGATGTTTTTTGGTTAAAAGATGAATCATTAGAAGATACGGAAAATCTACCTGCACCAGAAATATTAGACCAAGAAATTGTTGAACAACTACAAGCCGCGTTGGATGAGTTTAGAACAGTTGAAGAAATTCTAGCGGTGAATGGTGATTCGTAAAGAGTATTATTTATAGTTGTTTAGGCAAGTTTTATATGAAATGGCTTGGAACGTAGGCGATTGATTTTTTGCTCGATTACAGCGATTGATTCCCCCGTTTCAATTGCTGTAGAGCTTGCAATACTACGGGTTATTAATCGGTGTGCTTTATCGGAATCTTTTAAATAACGGTTAGTGTTTAGCAGGCTGTTTTCTTTCATTGCTTCAGTATAGCCGTTATTTATAGAGTAATCTGTACATTAGACAAAGGATATGTGATCTTGAAGACAAAATCAAAGGAACCCTTAAAATATCAAGTCGGCTGGCTAGCAGCTTTATTCGCCCCAAATACTAATTATCAATCCATTTTGTTAGCCGATGATAGGGTTGTCCTTTCAGGGCATAAGGATGGCTTAAATAAGGTTCCTTATCTGGCTATTGGAGTAGGTGTCGCTATTGAACAGGGAGCCTTCTGGAATGTATTAGTTGTACATCTGGAAAATGGAAATATTTTGCGTTTAGGTGGTATTTCTAAAAAGCAAATAGGTTTGCTACAGACGAGGCTTAATCATTCATACCGTGCTTACATCAGAAAGTTTTATCAAGCTTTAACCCCTAATATCCAGCAAGCCCATCAACAAGCACAGTTGTTGTTTTTTAATAATGATTATATTCGCCACCCTATTGCTCAGCAATGGTTAAACGCGCATCAACACTTAGCTGATGGATTAAAACGGCAAGATATTGATAAGTACATAAATGCAGAGGTCTTTCAGCAACTACAAATTATTCAACCGATTGTAACTAAAGGCTATGATTATATTGCCGAGGTCAATGCGGCTTATGTTCAACAGCAGTTAACTGATTTTCAATTGTTTTTTGATCAAGTAGAAAGTAATCCATTGACCGATAATCAGCGTAAAGCTTGTGTCATTGATGAGCAGAATAATCTAGTGTTGGCAGGTGCAGGAACGGGGAAAACCAGCACCATGATCGGTCGAGCAGGTTATTTAGTCAAAGCGGGGAAAGCATCACCTGATAAAATTCTAATGCTAGCATTTGCTCGAAAAGCAGCGGATGAAATGGAACAAAGGATTCAGGAAAAACTCGGTATTGATAAGCTAACAGTCAAAACCTTTCATAGTCTGGGAAAGCAAATTATTACCCAAGTAGAAGGTACAGTTCCTGCAATCAATAAAATGGCTGAAGATGAACATTTACGAGCTCGTTTTGTGGATGAACAGATTCAGCGATTGCTGCTGGATGAGCAGTACAAATCACGTATCGTAAAATACTTCTTATATTTTACTTACCCCTACAAAAGCATTTTTGGTTTTAAAAGTTTAGGTGAATACAACGAGTACCTATTGGAAAATGAGATTAGGACTTTTCAGGGGGAATTGGTTAAAAGCTTTGAAGAATGCGAAATAGCTAATTTTCTATTTCGCCAAGGTATTTCCTATGAGTATGAAGCCAATTATGAAGTAAATACTTCAGGCCCTGATTACCGTGCTTACCAGCCTGATTTTTACTTGCCTGATTACGGTATTTATATTGAACACTTTGGCGTTAATGAAAATAACCAAACTCCATCCTTTATTGATCAAGATAAGTATTTAGAGGGAATGAAATGGAAGAGGGAATTACATGAAAAACATCAGACCAAACTCATAGAAACCTATAGTTACCTTAAGTCACAAGGTATTTTGACTCAGACTTTAAGTGAAAAACTGCAACAGGTTGGAGTCACTTTTAAAACCCTACCCAACAATGAATTATTAGATACTTTGAATCAATTTGGGCAGGTATCTAAATTTAGTCAATTATTATCTCAGTTATTAGGTTTGTTTAAAGCGGCTTACCTTAATATAAAAAGTCTAGTTTCACTGGCGCAACAAGATGAAGACCATGAACGAATGCAAGCAGCGGCTTTTTTGTTTGAACCGATTTATGAAGCCTACCAACAAGAACTAAAGCAAACCAATACCATTGATTTTGACGATATGATTGGTAAGGCGATTGAATATGTTGAGAGTGGGCAATATCAATCCCCTTATAGCTATTTGTTAGTCGATGAATTTCAGGATATATCAGCTAGTAGAGCGAGATTGATTAAAGGCTTGTTAAATCAAAAATCAGATAATAGTTTATTTTGTGTCGGAGATGATTGGCAATCTGTGTATCGGTTTACCGGTAGTGATGTCAGTATTACCAAAGACTTTAGTCATTATTTTGGTTACACCGCGACCAGCATGTTAGATAAGACTTTTCGCTTTAATAACAAAATTGGTGATTTCGCCTCCCAATTTGTGATGCGTAATTCGACTCAAATACAAAAACAAATTAACAGCCATCAGCAGGTTGAACATACGGCGGTTTCATTAATCAAAACCAATCAAGATCAAATTGGTTTAAATGCTGCACTATCAGCCATTAATGCAAAAACCAAAGATAAAGCGACTGTTTTAATATTGGCACGATTTAATTTTAAAAAACCAGAGTTACAAGGATTAAAACAGCAATACCCCAAACTGAAATGTCAGTTTATGACGGTGCATGCATCCAAAGGTAAAGAAGCTGATTATGTGATTGTTTTAGGCATGGAAAAAGGAAAACATGGCTTTCCATCAGAAAAAGCAACACATCCGCTGTTAGAACTTTTGCTCCCTAAATCAGAAGCTTTTAAACATGCAGAAGAAAGGCGGTTGTTCTATGTTGCTTTAACTAGAGCCAAACATCATGTGTATTTAATCAGTGATGCCAATAAAGCCTCACCCTTTATTAGAGAGTTAGTTAAAGATAAATATGAAATGCTAGCAGATGAATTTATCGGTGAAAGCTTTCAGGAAAAAGTCGCTGATATTTCCTGTTACCATTGTAAAGCAGGCTATATGATTGCTAGGGATAGTCAACACGGTAGTTTCTTTGGCTGTAGTCAATATCCCTTATGTAATCATACCCAAACAGCGTGTAATTGGTGCGGCAGTGGGTTAAAAGAAAAAGGACGTTTTAGAATTTGTGAAAATAAGCGGTGTGACTTTGTAGAGCCTGTTTGTCCTAAATGCAAGGGGACACTGAGTTTAAGAAAAGGAAGTTACGGTCAATTTTGGGGCTGTTCTCATTATAGAAAGGGCGCAGAGTTTTCTTGCGGACATACAGAGAAGTTTATTGATTTAAAAGAAGCTAAGGTCAAAGCTTATACCTAGCAAGAAGTATATTGCCCAGCATAGGCTAAACTTAGTTGCATTGAAATAGCGTTAATTATTGGATAACAAGGATTATAGGAATGGCAGAAGCAAAGAGACTTTCCACCACACAATTGGCTAAAACACGAGGTCTTTCCCAAACTCAATTGTTTTCTGATTTAAGTGACAAAGGATTAATAAAAAAGGAAAACGATAAATGGATATTAACCGAGGCAGGTGAACAATTAGGTGGTGTTCATCTTAGTGGGAAATATGGTCAATATGTGGCTTGGCCTGAGGATGTAGTATTTGAAAAATCAGTAGTTAAAACGCCAGAACCTAAAAAAGTCACATTAATAACAGCAACAGCCATCGGTAAGCATTTCGATTTATCATCAAAAAAGATGAATTACATCTTGTCGGAATTAGGCTGGATAAAAAGAGGACTAAAAGGTTGGTTAATCACAGAACAGGGTGAAAAATTAGGTGCTATTCAAGGAGAAGATTCTCGTTCTGGTGTGCCTTATGCTAGATGGCCTGAATCAATCCTTAATGTAAAAGCTTTAAAAGACAGTATTGATAATTTAAAAGGCGTAGAGAAACCAAAAACTGATGCAGATAAAGCAGATAGCTTTAGGCATAAATTCGAAGCCAAGCATCGTTCTACTGATGGACATTTTGTCAGGTCAAAAGCAGAAATGTTAATAGACAACTGGCTGTATATGGCGGAAATAGTCCATGCTTACGAGCGAAAATTACCGATTGAAGAAAATGTCTATTGTGATTTTTACATCCCTACAGGTAAGGTCTATATAGAATTCTGGGGTTATGATAATGATGAAAAATACTTAGCCAGAAAACAGAAAAAACAGGCTATTTATCAAAAATACAATTTTAATTTGATTGAACTGACTGATGAAG
>WTAG01000088.1 GCA_013139755.1 Methylomarinum sp.
CATCATCGCTGCATCCCGTTTTTCAGGATTTGTTTTTCCATTCCAGTCAGATATTTTTTTAAATTCTTCAGCATTTATTTTACTATCTCTTTTTTTACCCCATTTTTTTGGTAATGGCTTTTGTTCAAGAAACTTAATTTTTTTAATCTGACAATATTCAGCAATTATTCTTCCAACTTGGTGATTAGCTCCAACAGACAATGCAATTTTTTCACCAACTGATTTTGATTGATTTACTGTGCCATGAAAGTTTGATTTATTATTAAGAAATCCAGCCTCAATCACAACTGTCACATCATGACCATCTGCTAGATAATCATCAATCCTAGCCAGCAAGCTAAAAATTCTGTAATCGCTAATCTCACTGAATTGTTTTAATCTTGAGTCCCATGCAGCAAACCCACTTTTATCGACATCAGGATCAACCCCTATGTAAATCATTTTTTCTCCCCAGTAAGTATCATTATCATTGGTTACGTCTATGAAAGTGAAACTAGATATATTTAGAGCAAAAAAAAGCCCACAACTCGTAAAAGTCGCAGGCTTATTTTCAGGTTACTAGCGACTTAAACGAATACGGCAATAAACGTTTAAGTTATTGCCGTAACCTATAATTACTACTATACGCTGTATTAAATATTAGTCAAGAAATTCGTTAATATCATTCAGAACGGTATATCATCAAAGTCATCCAATTTTTTCGCTGGCTGCTGACTTTGTTGTGTTGGTTTATTGTTCTGCACTGGTTGCGATTCACTACGCTTACCAATCAGATCAATAACCTGTGCATTCAGCTCTAAACTTGTTCTAGTGGTGCCATCATTAGCCTGGTATTCACGTTGAGTCAGCTCACCAGAGACAAAGACTTGCTGCCCTTTTTTTAGGTAATTTTGCAATTGTCCTTCAGCACGTTTCCCCCATAAAGCGACACGTACCCATAATGTTTGCTGTCTATCACCAAAACCTACATTACTCGCTACTGTTACATTTAAAACAGTTTGTCCAGATGGCGTTACTCTAACTTCTGCATCACGGCCAACGGTTCCTGTAAAACTAAATACATTACTCACTATTTACTCACCTTTTTTAAAGCTATTAAAAATATTATCAGCAAACAGAATTAAGCCCTGTACTACTGATATAAAAATTATTACTGCTTGTACTGCTATGTGCAGAATAGTCATTTCAATTTCTCAATCAGCAAATAAACATGATGATCAAGCAATTTAATGATTGCCAATGCTTCTTCTCTTGTTAATTCAATCACCCCAACATCTCAATCGTTTGCGCTAATAAATCCAACTCACTACCGTAAATATTTGTAAACTGCTCTTTGCTCATGTGAATACTGAATACTCCAATATGATGTTCTAAACAAAGCGGAATAGTAAGAAAATGATTCTTTATGCGCTCTGTACGAATGTGATGCACCTGGGCAGGGGAATCGCAAATTAAACAGCCAAGATTACTAACTTTACCCATGTGTCGTTTTTCTGCTGCTGTAGCTGACTTTTTACCCATACGCCAAAACCCCATAAACTAAATCTTGCTCCGAATGATTATTAAGCACATTTCTGAGAATTGAGTTGATAACCGCACTGTACAATTCATCGAATACATCTTGCGTCATACTTGCAAAGCTTATTGATTTTGCAATATATCGAACTTCCCCTTTTAAATTAACAATTGGGTATCCGTAACCAGCCATAATTAACACGTTCTCTCTAAAAACATCAAAGTTATCTTCAACTAAAGCGCCTTTATAAAAAACCTCCTCATGCTCCCAATTCTCAAACGCATAATTCAGCAATGAGAATAACTTTTTATGAAACTGATAATTCCGCTTTCTAACAACACTGACTTCAATAACATCACCGCGCTTTATTTTTCGTAACAACTCAACACCTAAATCATCAATAGCAACAAGATTATTTTCTTGCTTTCTCATCATTGCTTTAGCCATAAATCACACCTTTTTATATTTATCTTTTACACAAACGACATAACCGACAATCAAAAATGTATCTATTACATTTTTAACTTGCCATTGCTCATAATCTAATGTTCCAGCTATCTCACCAATGCTTACACTGAATTTTTCTTCAATTAGCATTGCAGCAATTCTTTTAGTTATATTCATGCAAAAGCTTCACAACTAGATTTTGCAGCACTAATATCATTAGTAACATCAAGCGACACCCAAATTGAGCCTTTAAGCCTGAGCGGTTGGTATTCTCCATCTTTTTTAGTAATGCAAAATAGGCCACACTTGCTTTTTATAGATGATCTTCCGCCAACAATATTACTTGGTCTACCCCAGCGAATTTGACACTCATCGCTTTTTTTGTTTAAATCTCTCATAGATTTTATTACTCCTGTGTATTAATTTCGTTTTAGCCTGCTGAGATTTTTTTCTTATCGGGTTTTTTTATGTTAATCTGGAATGCTTGCTGCAATACCATGAGTCACTTCCAGTCGTGCTGCTAGTCATTGACCCTGCATTTCGGCATCCGTTGTAGTTGCACTGATGGTATTCGTTGGCATATCTACGTGAAATTGAAGCTGTTAGCATATTGTTATTTAAAACAGCTAGTTTTAACCTATCAAGCCTGCTGCCCTCGTATTTTTTAGCGCTACTGGCGCTCATTGCGTCATTAAGTAGTTTTACAGGGTTACAAGTCACCTCCTTACCTTCAAGTTCGTTTAGCTCTGCAATCCTTACGTTTTCAGCGGTTTCTTTTGATATTTTCTTTTTTGATTCCTTTGCTCTTGTGAGAATATCGTTACCACTAGGCATAAAATGCACATTCTCATCAATTAGGTCGTCATACGCTGATATTAAAATATCACCCAATATGTTTGATTTTTTAGCTCTCGCATAAATCCTATTTTTAAAATCATTTAATGCTTCGTCATCTTGAAATGCTTTTTTGAATTGCTGTGGGAAATCTGACCTCATCATCTTGATAACAAGACTAACTGCTTCTGTTAACTCGTTTGTTACTTTTGTTTTCTGAAATTGCTTCATTAAAGTTCCTCGGGCGACCATTCATCATGAATTGATTTTTTCTTTTTGTTGTCGTATCTTCCTTCGCAAACTTTAAGCGCATTAGTTGAATTTATAAGCCATTCAAAATCGGCCCCCCATTTTTCAGCCCTCCCCATTAAAAAGTCACTTTCAGATACTTTCTCAAAATACATCACCCATGCATCAATTGTCTGAATGTCATTTTCAAGTAGTTTCTTTATTTTTGATTTTCGTTTCGGTGTTATTTTTATAACCCTCGGCATTTCTGGCAATATCAGATGATACTTATCAACTATTTTCACAAGTATCTCTCTCTCCTCTGCTCTCTCTCTCTCTCTCCTCTCTCTCTCCTCTAGTATAGCGCCTTGCTCCACACTCTGTAGCATGCCGCTAGCACTTTGCTCCACACTCTGTAGTTGTTGATTTAATTGAATAAATCCAGAAGTTATTAATATATCAATATCTACC
>WTAG01000557.1 GCA_013139755.1 Methylomarinum sp.
GAAGATTAAAACTAACCCCTTTTAATGAATAGTTCTTGCCACCAGGTGGAATAAGAGCAACGTTTTTCACCTGAATATCACCATCAGGAGGAGGTAAACTCATTCTTTTTTTAGCTTCTGATTGTTGAGCCAGAAAGTGATGTAATCTGTGGAACCCATTTCGTGCAGAAACAAATTGCTTCCAGGCGCCTATACTTTGATCAATTGGCGCTAAAGCTCTGCCCATAATAATTGAACCCGCAATCATCATGCCCGCAGTAATATGATTATTGATAGCTAGATAAGCACCTAGCCCAAGAATAAGGGATTGAAATAACATCCGTAAGGTTTTACTTAGCCCAACAAAAACACCGGCACGATCAGTTACCTGAAGATGTTTATGAAGTGCCTTTTCATTTTCGACTTTCCATCTGTCTAATAAGTTATTCTGCATACCTAATGCTTGTATAACTTCACTATTGCGTAACGATGCACTCACCATATCTGATGCATATTGCTGTGATTCAGCTGCATTCTTTTGTTGTTTCGAGGTAGTCCATTCATTAAGAAGAGCCAGAATAACCAGTATTGATGCTGCCGCTATCGCAAACCAACCAAATAAGGGGTCAAATAGAAATAATATCAACAGATAAATAGGTGTCCAGGGAATATCAAAAAATGCAAAGGGGGCATTACCCGATAAAAACTGTCTAATTGTTGATAAATCTTGTAAAACTTGAGTATTTGCATGTTCAGGGTGCTCTACCGCATTATTATGAATCGCTGTAAAAACATGGGGGGCTAAACTATGTTCTAATTCAAATGCAGTGCGGGCAAGAATTCTGGACCGGACAAATTCCAGCGCGCCTAAGGTCATAAATAGCCAAACTAGAAGCAATGTTATAAAGATCAATGTTTCTTGACTTCGACTGCTCATTACTCTGTCATAGACTTGCAACATATAAAGTGGCGGCGCAAGCAACAATAAATTAATAAATAAGCTAAATAAACAGGTATAAGCAATACTTCTCCAAAAGAAGTTTGCATTGGTATGATTGTCAGAAAAACTAACAAATAGGTGAATAAAGTCCTTAATTGATTTCATAGTAGATTCAGGATAGCCAAAACAAAGATAAAGGTGATGTCGACTAGTCGACATCACCCTGTTTTCTCATATATGCTTTATATATACTCCGAGCGGAGTATATATAATGAGTTAGGCGATTTCGGCCCAGCTATCTGAAGTGATATTAGCAAAAGCATCTTCGTCTAATTGAATATCAGCCGCTGTTAGCTGACCGTAGACATCAATACTTCCCATGGATTGATTATTGGCACTCAATTCAACTCGAGTATGGTTACCTCTCAGTTGAATTAAGTTAAATTCCACATTTTCGCCACCAATAATAAGCTTATCGCCCTGGTTAGAAGAGAATCCACGAATTTTGTCAGTACCAATACCTTGACCAGAAGCCAGGAATAGAAATTCATCAGCACCTGCACCGCCATCCAATTGATCGTTGGCATTATCATTCCAGGAATACAGCTTATCGTTACCCGATCCACCGTACATTCTATCTGCACCAGCTCCATCAACCAAGGTGTCCTCGTCACTGCCACCAATGATAAAGTCATTGCCAGCTCCACCAACTAAGATATCGTTACCGTTACCTCCTTCCAAACGATCGTTGCCATCTTTTCCAAGCAGAATGTCATTATTATTACCACCGTACAATCTATCATCCCCTGCACCAGAGTCTAATTTATCTTCACCGTTGCCTCCAATTAACAAATCTTTACCAGCACCTGAAGTAAGCGTGTCATCACCGTTTCCACCTTCTAAACGGTTATTGCCCGCACTTGTAACAAGTTCATCATCTCCATCACCTCCATATAATCTATCATTCCCTGCACCAGAGTCTAATTTGTCATCACCTCTGCCTCCAATTAACAAATCTTTACCTGCACCAGAAGTAAGCGTGTCATCACCGTTTCCACCTTCTAAACGATTGTTACCCGCACTAGTGACAAGCTCATCGTTACCATCCCCTCCTATCAACCTATCGTTACCAGCACCAGAGTCTAATTTGTCATCTCCTTTGCCTCCAATTAACAAATCTTTACCCGCTCCAGAAACAAGAGAGTCATTGCCATCTTGACCTTCCAGACGGTTATTACCAGAACTGGCTGTCAGTTCATCGTTTCCATCCCCCCCTATTAATCTATCGTTACCAGCACCGGCATCAAGTTTGTCATTCCCTGTACCAGCAATAAGTAAGTCATTTCCATCACCAGCATCTAATACATCATTTCCATTACCCCCCTCAAGGCGATCATTACCTGCAGCACCAATTAATGTATCGTTACCATTACCTCCGATTAGACGATCATTTCCGTTTCCTCCATCAGCGAAGTCATCTCCGTCGCCTGCAATGACCAGATCATTTCCATCACGTGCCCAGATTTTATCATCATGATTCAGGCCTGTGATTCGATCACTTTTTTGTGAACCAAAAGTACTTTCTTCGTTCAGGTAAAAGTTGTTTAACCAGGTTGCCAGGTCGCCTAAGTTAGCATTATTGTTACCATCTTCATTTAAGACATTATCGCCTTTGATTTTAAAGCCTAAATGATAAAGTCCATCGATAACCGTGTTAACAAGGTTGTCACCACGGTATTTGATATTGCTGCCATCATTTTGTACTAAATGAAAACCTGTTTCTTCATCTCGCTCATCATCACCGTGCAAGTCTTTCCATTCTTGTTTATGGTTTTCCTGTAAATATTGATTGATTGCTTTAACATCTTCAATATCAATCAGGTTATCAGTTGCAGCACCTGTCGCTTTAATTGCTTTAACAAGCAATGCATTTAAACCATTGGCTGCTTCTGCTCCACCATTGATATCGCCGGCATTGGTATTTCTTGAAAGGCCTTCATCGCTTTTTATGGCTTGTACAAGTTCGTCTAAACCTGTATTTGTAGTGCCTTGGTCAACATAAAAATAATTTACCCAGTCAGCCAAATCGGTTAATGTTGCATTGGCATCACCATCTTCATTAAGAATATTGTTACCTTGAATTTGAAAACCTAAATGGAAAATACCATCGGCAACTGTGTTAACAAAGTTTTGGCCAAACATCCGAGTGTTGGCACCATCATTTTGAACTAGATGAAAGCCGGTTTCTTCACCGTTTTCATCATCTCCATGTAAGATAACCCATTCATCTTGATAGTTATCACGAATATAGCTATTAATTTGACGAATATCGGCAACATTAATCACCCCATCATTTGCCAAACCTTGTGATTCAATCGCTTCTTTAATAATCGTGCTCATACCATTAGCGGCATCAGCGCCATCAGCAATATCCTGATCTGAAATTCTACGATCTAAACCACGATCAGCCATGATCATATCAGTCGCTCTATCAAGACCTGATTGAGTAGTTGATCGATCAGTATAAAACTGAGTGAGCCATTCTGCTGCCTGAGTTAATGTTGCGTTTGCATTACCATCTTCATTAAGCAATCTATTCCCTTGAATCTGAAAACCAAGATGATAAATTCCATCGGCAACGGTATTAGCTAAATTGTCACCACGGTAACGAGATGTTGCACCATCATTTTGAACTAGATGAAATCCAGTTTCTTCACCATTTTCATCATCCCCATGAAGTTCACTCCATTCTTCCTTATGGTTCGCTCTAATATAAGCATTAATAGCTCTAACATCACTAACACTAAATATGCCGTTACTTGCTACTCCCGTTGCATTGACTGCTTCTACAATGATGGCATTCATTGCATTAGCTGCCTCAGATCCACCCGCAATATCTTTATCAGAAATACGCCCTGATAAACCAAAATCAGTCCCGATAGTATCAACTATTTGGTCTAATCCTGTGCCTGTATTGCTTGCTGATGTACTATTTATACGTGAAAAATAATTTGAAGACATTTTGTTTCCTTGTTTTAAAAAGTTAGTATTTTTGTTTTTCTAATACTATTTTCAATAAAAGATTAATTAAGTCTTTTTTAGATAATTAAAAATATATAAAAAAACACTAAACCGTTTTTCATCATTAAAAAACGATGTCAGAAATTCTATTAATAACTCAACAATATAAATGTGATGAAACCGACACAACAAAGATAACAATAGAATAATTGTGTGATCAACATATCAAATTATGAATATTTATATTTATAATAGACTTTCTGAATTTATATTTAGTTTGCTAAATTTCTCTAGCATCATCCTGAATAGCAAGTTATATACCATCTATACTTAACAGCACCTTATGTATTGAAATATATAAATAATTACTTTTTTTACTAAATATTTAATATTATTTTTGCTAAAAAGCCAAACAAACTGTCTTTAATTAACGACATTTAAATAAAATTAAGGGGTTATTTTTTTTATTTTTATAAATGAAAAACATAAATATTTGAATTTAAATATTTATTTTATTTTAAACAGAATATAATAGATTGTTTTATGTTCTATTTTTAACGACAAGTTATTAATACTTTTTTAAGGGGGATAATTATTAATTAAAAAACAATGACAAAACAATAGTAAAAATTAATAGCTTAACTACGTAAAAACCAGGTGACAGATTAAAACGACTTAACACGAATATTTTATAGCTCATTCTCCAAAGCCTTTTATCGGGAATCTATTTATTGTGAATTTAGATGCCTACCAAGATAATGCAGGAATAGCGGACTGTGTGATTTTTATTTTGAAAATAGCGGAAACTAAACTCAAGGTTCGTCAGGGTTTCCCTGTCGCCTACCGCGAACTAAAAAATATTCACTCCGCTATCGAGACTGTGAAAGTATTAGTTTTCATGACTATGAACAAACCACAGGTTGAAGAAAAGTAATGACTAAAACCAAACTGAATTTAAAAAAAACATGAGATTTCAAGTGGGAGGGGCTTTCTAGCCGCGACAGCTCTTGATCTTGTCTCGATCGCGGCCTGGAGGCCCCTCCTACCCATAAAAATAACATCGTTTCCAATCTGTCTTTATTTAACCTGTGGTTAGTTTTTAGCCCCTCCTCTTTGGAAAAGAGGGGCTGAGGGCGATTTTTTATTATGAAAATAAATCCTTTAATATCAAAACGTTATTATTTTATAAAATCCACCTCAATCCCCCATTGTACATGGATGTAGTAGTGTCGCATTAGGCAGGAGCAGATTGCGACCTTTTCCAAAGGGGGAGGTCAAAAGCAGAATGCTTTCACAGTCTCTATCGCTCCGTTACCCTGACTTTCAGCGTAGATTTTGAGCGCTTTTTTCTGTTGATAGTAAGGTAATATCATTTTCAAAAGGCTGTAAACTCAGCAGATAGGCAATAATGGCATTAATATCGGCTTGTGAAGGCGGAGAATTGTCAGCATT
>WTAG01000719.1 GCA_013139755.1 Methylomarinum sp.
GAAAAACTGCATCAATCAAGGCTAAATATCTAGCTTTTAAATCAAGCGCGAACGATTGTCCAACCATCATAATCATGAGTTCAATAACACCCATGATCAATAGTATTTTGAATATTACCTTAACAATCTTACATGAATCATCAGTCACGGTCATACCACTTTATGATGTAGTAAAAAACTTACATTTATACCAATAATTAACACAACATTACATAAACAATCATAACACTGCCCCTTACTTTTTGGTAGTTGAACTCTTGTTCAACTCGGAGTGAGCCTAAAAACAGCATCGTATTCCAATATAGAAGGTAAGTCTAAACCGACAAATACAATCTATCTTAGAACAAATCAAAGCTGGATGTATCTAGCTATTGTTATGGATTTATATTCTGAACGGATTATTGGTTGGAGTATTGATAAACGCATGACCGTTTCATTGGTTGGGCGAGCAATTAAATGTAAATGATTATCTAAAATCACATAGGCTATCAAACTAAAATATCGTTGCTTTTGACGATAGGCTAATGCGTTAAGGATAACCTGCACACTAGTCTGATGCGTATACACAATGACCAATTATTAATGGTGCATGTAAGAATTTTTCCTTTGTATTATTACAGTGGTCTAATCAACTTGAAGACATTAGCATTTAACCACCATTCCCCAGCTTAATAATCACCTTGTTTATTTCCCTAGATAACTTCCTCACTCCACGTTGAGTCACTTTTTGGTGATTACCTTTTAACTCTACATCATACCTTGCTACAAGCCGCCCTGTTTTGATATTGATAACATGTGCCATTAAATAAGAATACAAAAAACTGGGTTTGCTATGTTGGCCGACAATTATCCAGTCAGCACCATACTTTTTACCGAGCTTAGCGGCAACATCATGAAATCTGAACAGATAACCGAAACCTGCATTTTCAGCCTGTTGTTGGTCTGGACTAATTTGAATAATGTCATAATCCCCTACTCGATTAATATCTTGTTCTAGTAATGTTTTGATTGAAGCTGTTCTAACACGCTCAGTCTGTGTATTCGGCAAAGAGGTTATATCGTTTAGTTCAAAAGACAAGATGGCGATTCGCTCCCCTGCATTTACGGTTCCGCAAAGAACCAGCATTAATAGCAATAAACTCGGTGCAATGGTTTTTCTTATTATCTTCATATCGTCCGCCTTAAATATCGTTATTATTTGTAGCCTGTAGCGTATCAAGCTAAGTTCCCTAGGTAAGCCTATATCTGCCCGTGAGTTACGGGCAATTTGCCCGCAGTTATCAGCTTTACTGTTAAAACAATTCATCTGCGCATAGAATGGATGTTTAAATCAGATAAGTAGCCGAGTGGTTTTTATTATGAATTTAAAATTCCATTTACTTGTGCGTATCACTCTGGTGGCAGTTGTTTGCTTACTTACCACGGCTATCTATATACTTTACCAAGCTGACCAGCAATCTAAACAGCAGTCACATAAAATGCTGGAATCAATAGGCAAGCAATTAGAAGTTCAGTTATTGCGTATTGATACGGGGTTTGATCGTTATGATAAATTTCCTGACTTAGGCTTATGGAAAGAAACCCGTTCTGTCTCCGATGTTTGTATCCACTTTACTTCAGAAAACAATACGTTTACTCAGGGCATTTGCCAAGGCTCTGAATGGCCAGATAAACATTGGCCAAAGCTATTCGAAACACTTTATCAATTTGTCTTTAATCCTGGTATTGAGCTGTTTAGAAAGGTTACTTTTAAAAATAAGGTACATGGTTCAATTAGTATTACCCCCAGCGTTGAAATGGAATTAAGCCGAGCTTGGGAAAGCCTGCGCGCATTACTAGAGCTATCCGCCATAACTATTTCAACCATTTGTTTGTTGGTTTATATATCAATAAATCGCGCTTTACGTCCAGCTCAGCTCATCGTTTCTGGACTAGAAGAAATGCAAAAAGGTGACTTAACTGTGCGTTTACCCCATTTTGAGCTGTTGGAATGGCAACGTACCAGCACTGCCATTAATGAATTAGCCATTAGTCAGCAACAGTTATTATCTGATCGAAAAAACCTGACCTTTAAACTCATTAGCATTCAAGATGAAGAGCGCCGTTATTTGGCAAGAGAGTTACACGATGAATTAGGACAATGCTTAGCCGCAATTAATGCTCTGTCTGCGTCTATTACCCAAACAGCCAAACAGGAATGTCCGGTAATAGTTGAAGATGCAGAAAGCATATCCCGGATTAACAGCCATATTATGAATACAGTACGCACTCTACTGGTGAAACTACGGCCAGCTGAAATTGACGAGTTGGGGCTTGAACTTAGCCTAAAGAGTTTAATTTCTGAATGGAATGTACGATCCAATCATAAAATCAATTATCGGCTGACCATTAACGGCGACTGTCAGCAATTGTCTGAACCTCACCCAATCATGCTATTTCGGATTATTCAGGAGTGTCTGACCAATATTGCCAAACACTCCACTGCGACTAGCGCAACAGTGAAACTAGACATAAGCGATAAATTGATTGCTCTGACTATAGAAGATAACGGCGACATTGATCTGCTATCGCTTACAGATACCCCAGGATTAGGTTTGCTTGGCATTCGTGAGCGTGTATGCCCATTAGGAGGAGAACTTATGATTAATAAGAGTGAATCTGGTGGACTCAGCATAACAATAACTCTGCCTGTTAATTATGATGGGTATGCAACATGACAGCTGATCAACACATTTCCATTATGCTGGTTGATGACCATGCCATGATTCGGGCAGGCTATCGCTCATTGTTAAAAAAACAAGATCGCCTAGAAGTCATCGCTGAAGCCGCTGATGGCGCACAGGCTTATCAACATTTTAAAGCGTATAAGCCTGATTTAGTGATTATGGATCTTTCATTACCTGGACAAGGTGGACTAGAAATCATTTCTCGCATTAAGCAACGTTGCCCTGCGGCTAAAATTCTTGTTTTTACTATGCACCAGACAGCTATATTTGCGTTACAGGCACTTAGAGCAGGCGCACTCGGTTATGTCACTAAAAGCAGTTCACCTGATGTGTTGCTTGAGGCTATCTATGAGGTTTATGCAGGGCGGCCTATTCTAAGCCCTGATATAGCTCAAGCACTTGCCTTAGAAAAATCAGGACATGAATGGCTTGCATTGGAATCTTTAACAGCACGTGAATTTGAAATTTTACGGATGTTGGCAGAATCTCGCTCCAAAGAAGCAATTGCTCTAACTCTAAACATTAGCCCCAAAACCGTTTCGAACAGCCATTACTTGATCAAACGTAAATTAAATGTGTCTAGCGATATTGAGCTGCCCCACCTGGCTATCCGAATGAATGTGATTAACTTTTTTTAATTCTCGGGTGCATCGTAATTTGACTACTGAAAAATTAAGCGACCAGCCACTAAAAAGAAATCTCCATTCCCACCACCACACGATCGTTCCGATTAAATTGTCCAAACACCCCTAAGCTATCACCATAAAAAACATCAGCACCCAACCAGGTTTTAATATTATCCTGCCATTCATAGCTTATTTTCGGCCTTATAATGCCATCCCCGTTGTTAGTATTGGCGATGAGCAAAACTTCTGCTACTAAGGTGTCATACATAAAGTTTCGCCTTACTAATCCGGTTAAAGTGGTATCCAGTTTATCTCTGGTGGTTTTATCTGCATCATTAATCACCCAGCTTTGAATTAGTTGGCTACTAATTAATATATCCCAAGGCGCATTCCAATCTAGGCCTAAGACATAATGTAGCTCTGGACTTTTAACCACGCCTTGATTTTGCAGTGAGTTTTTAGCAATAAAATAATGATCAGTAAAATAACCTACCTCCCCTCTCACCACCCAATCTGCAAAAGCATTACTGAAGGTTCCACCAAGTACATGGGTACGTTCGTATTCTGGTGAAATGGAGACAACAGGCTTACCACTGGACAGTGATAAATTTTGTCTAAGTACAGGCAAGTTATTATATTGATACAAATAATTAAGGGTAATATCCCAACCCTTCCAGAATGTTGCTGCACGCAAACCAACATCAGAATCCAGCAGTATATTATTAGGTCTTCTAACGTGTTCGATATTAATATTAACACCCACAGGTGCAGTTGGGACTAATTCTGCTGAGGTAAACGCATAACTTGCATTTTGCTTAGGCAATGCGTGATAAGTTTGATCAGGAATCCAAATAAATTGCAAATCCCAGTCAGCGACAGTTCGTTCAATATTGGCCGTCCATAAAGGAATTCGCGAGCTATCAAAATCATCGAGTATAAATTCGCTAAAGGATTGCGGATTAACAATATCTAACACTTTAAGCCCATCTGCCTTACCCCAGACTATTTGTTGCTTCCCTAAGGTTAAAAAAGTATCGCCTATTGCTCCTTGTAAATACAGTTCTCGTAATTCCAGTTCTACGCCATCATTTAATTGTGCAGGTTTACTGTAATCACTATAGCCATCACGATCATTATCATTAATCTGTAAACCGTCTATAGCCTCTGCTCTGAGACGCAGAGTTGACTTTAGTTGCCAGTCATTTTCAAAATCAACATTTACTTCTGGGACTAAGGTTAAATTTAATGATTGGTTATCACCCTTATGGCTATTTATCATCCATTGGCTTGTTGCTGTGATTGAGTTGTCAAATTCTACAGCTATAACATTTGCTTGCCATAATCCTAATAGACAGTAGAAAACTATTTTATGCATCTTCATGATGTTCTCCTGATACCAATCTAAAGGGCAGAATATTTATAGGATGTGCCGACGAAAGGAGGTGCATCCTATAAAGGCATTATTCCAATCACAATATATTTTTATATTAAAAGTGATATGTATCTATGTAGCCTGTATGAAGCATCGCGGAATACAGGATGAATTGCACGTTTATTCCCGTATTCCGCGATGCTCCATACGGGCTACGATCAATGTTTTTCTTTCACTGTTTTTTAGTAAAAGATTAGAGTAAGCATTTGTTGGGATTGGTATTATTCCGCTCTATTTACAAACATCTTTTCAGCGCATTTTGGGTAAAAACACTATCCTTAACA
>WTAG01000364.1 GCA_013139755.1 Methylomarinum sp.
ATGTATTTCTCGCGCTATTTCAGAGCCTTGCTCCCAATAAAACTACCTCGATATAAAAACCGAGAATATTGCTTATCTTTTTTAGAAAAGGAACAATGAAGCTGCTATCCTCAAAGGATGGATATGAAAATAATAATAAATTCAATTTTCCCTGGAATGGTGCTCATTTGCTCCTCTGCAATAGCTGGCGAAACAGCGAAGCCTGCAACCGAAGTGCTTGAGTTACGGAATCAACTTGAGGGGCTAAAAGCAAGTTATATCCGGCAAGCCAAGATCATCAATATGCTTGAAAGCCGGCTGAAACAGCTCGAAGGCGGCAGGCAGCCAATTGCCGCCAAACAGTCCGTCCCAAAACAACAAACAGTTGCTAAATCCACAGTAGCGAAAGCGCAAGCTCGACAATCACCTCAAGTACAAGCGGCAGTAAAAGAAGAAAAAGTTGTTAAAGAAGCGCCACGTAATTCAAGTTTTACTGCTGTTTTAGGTGAAGAACATGCCTTGTTCGATAATCGTTTTACTTTTGAAGTTGGAGCAAGTTATTCCCGATTCAATAGGGCTCAGATCAACTTAAGTGGCTTTCTGGTTCTGGACGCTATCTTCCTTGGCTCAATCAGCGTCGATGAAACTGAATCGGATGTAGTGACCACCGACCTTACTGCCCGTTACGGAATAACCGATCGCATGCAAGTTGATTTTAATGCCCCTTTCCTCTACCGCACTACCAACTTTTTTAAGGGCAATGTTGGAGGTGAAAGTGCAGGATCCGCTGAAGCGGATGTTGATACCGGACCGGAACTGGCAGATATTAATTTTGGGGTTTCTTATCAAATTCTTCCAGAAAGTGCAGATTTACCTGATATAGTCTGGAATGTCAGAGTCAAAGCGCCTACGGGTACAGATCCCTATGGAATCGGCACAGTGGAGCTTGAAAATGGGCTAATCGTTCCTGAATCTTTACCTAGCGGTAATGGTGTTTGGGCGATGTCTTCGGGATTTTCATTCGTTAAAACAGTCGATCCAGCGGTTATATTTGCCAATATCAATTTCTTTCATAATTTTGAAACCGATTTCGATAATATTGGTGGTAATACTCCAACACCCGGTTCAATCGCCTTAGGTAATGCCTATCAATATGGTCTGGGTATGGCGTTTGCGCTAAATGAGCGGCTCAGCATGAATTTTTCCTTTACTCAGCGCTTTAGCGACAAGGCGAAAATAAAAGCTGAAGGCGGAGAGTGGGCTTCAATTATCGGTAGCAACGCCAATGTCGCTTCACTGAACATGGGGATGACATTTGCCTTGTCCAAGCATTTAACAATGGTGACTAATCTGGGCGTAGGATTAACGTCAGATGCGCCGGATGTTCAGTTAGGGGTTAAATTTCCTTATCGATTTTAGTAAGACATTTCCCATTGGAAATATTTAGAAATTGTAACTATTCAGGTGCCAATATATAGTATCTGAAGTGAAGTTTTAGTTTTCGTGTGGTTTCATGTTTTGTATACATAAAAAACTACTGTCTAAAGTATGGTATTGTTTGGTTAATTGATTTGCATTCTCATTTATATTAGGGTGCTTAGAGTGACTGGTGTTTAAAGTTGATAGTTTTCAGTTGCTTAGACACACTTTTATCGTCTGGATATTGTTTTTAACATTCGACTGTAATTGTAAGTATTTTCTCCAAATTAAGAGTCAGAAACGAGACAGTGACTTTTGAGATGAAAAATTATCATAGCGAGGATTATTTTATGGTTCAGGCATATGAATAAAGATAACCAAGTTCCTGATTACGTTTTTCCTCAAGGGGAGGAGGCTCAGTTAGTAATATCAAGTAATGATATCGCCAAGATGAGTCCGACAGAGATACAGAAACTGGCACAGGAATTTCAAGTTTACCAAGTGGAGTTGGAAAGGCAGAATGCAGCCTTACAAAAGACTCAATTGCAATTGCTGGCGACTAAATATCGATACCAAAAATTATATGACGGTGCACCAATAAGCTTTTTTACTCTAAATAAGCAGGGCTATGTAACAGATGCCAACCAAGCTGCTTGCGAACTGCTTGCTTTTTCTAAAATTCAGTTGCAAGGAACAAAACAGGTTAAATATATTCATACTGAGGATCAGAGTCGTTTTCATTTGTTTTTTAAACAGCTTTTAAAGACGATTAAAAAACAGCGTATAGAAATTCGAGCCAAACAATCAAATGGCACATTTATTGATGTGGCCTGCCAAGGTGCTTGTAATTATACAAAAGAATCCGAGATAGAAGTATTTTTGACGCTGCAAGATATTAGTGAACAGAAACGAGTAGAACCAGCCATTATTCAGCTTAATGAACAGTTGAGACAAAAAGTTAGCGTTCAAACCGAGGAGCTAGTCAGTAATAATAAACAGTTGCACGAAAAAATAAATGAAATTAAAAACTCTAGGCGCCAACTTGTAGCGCGGGAAGCTAAACTTAATTCTATTTTTAATGCGGCGGTGGAAGGCATTATAACCATTAATGAGAAAGGAATTATAGAATCAGCTAATAGTGCGGCGACTACAATTTTTAATTATCATGCTAATGAATTAATCGGTAAGCATGTGAATAAACTTATGCCATCACCGCATAACGAGTTATATGATGATTTCATACAATACTATTTACCCAGTCATCAAGCTAAAATTATAGGCAAAATTCAGCAGCTTGATGGCCGAAGAAAAGATGGCTCATTAGTCCCCCTCGATTTATCTATTTCCAAATATAAAATAGATAATAAGCCTTTTTTTACAGGCATGATCAGAGATGTTAGTGAGCGTAAACGAAAAGAGCTAGTAGATAAGCAGCATTTGGATGAGCTTGCTCATGTGACTCGCATGGGATTAATGGGGGAAATGGCTTCAGGTATTGCACATGAAGTGAATCAACCGCTAGCTGCAATAGCGACTTATTGTCAGGTCAGTCTAAGCATGTTAAATACTGATAAACCTGATTTATTATCGTTACTGGAAGTTTTGCAAAAAACTGAGAAACAAGCGCTTAGAGCAGGACAGATTATTTCCCGTATGCGAGCATTCATTACCTCAAACACACTACAACGTTCTACGGTTGATATTAATGAATTAGTTGATGATGCAATGGATTTAGGGCGGGATAACTGTCAAAAGTTTAGTGTAAAATGTAGTCTTGAATTAGCTGATGCACTGCCCTTAATATCGGCTGATAAGGTGCAGATTGAACAAGTTTTATTGAATCTAATAAAAAATAGTATTGATGCTGTCTCTAAATTACCAAAAGATAAGCAACGTAAGCTATCGGTTCAAACATATTTAAGAGAAGACAGAAAAATAGAGATCAGGGTAAAAGATAATGGGCTAGGGATTAATGAAGTAGAGCAGGGGAAAATATTTACGCCTTTTTTTACCACCAAAGAATCAGGTATGGGGATGGGGCTTTCCATCTGTCAATCGCTGGTAAATGCCCACGGTGGGGAATTACGATTTAGCAGCGAGAAAAAAAAAGGTTCGACATTTTATTTTACTTTGCCAATCATCGGTAAATCTAATGAAGATTAATAAGCAAGACGTTACTATTTATGTGGTTGATGATGAGTTTCCCATTCGAGATTCATTAGGCTTATTAATAGAATCAGCAGGGTTAAAAGTCAAAGGCTATGAGTCGGCTCTTGCGTTTTTAGAGTCTTACGATCCCGAGCAGCCAGGCTGTTTGGTGCTTGATATGCGTATGCCTTATATGGATGGGCTTGAATTGCAGGAAGCCCTTGTAAAAACAAACAGTGAATTACCAATTATCTTTATTAGTGGTCATGCCGATATTCCTGTTTCTTCTAAAGCTTTTAGAGCGGGAGCGCTGGACTTTATAGAAAAGCCTTTTGATAATAAAATATTATTAGAGCGTATCAATGAAGCGGTTGATAGCTTGTTGGTTAACTGGTCTGAAGTCCAGAAAAAAAGGCAGATAATTACTCTCTATGAACATTTGACGGATCGTGAAAAAGAAGTTCTTAAGCTAATAGTGAATAATCATTCAACTAAACAGGCAGCTAAAAAATTGGGGATTAGCAACCGGACAGTTGATGTTCATAGGGCTCATATAATGGAAAAGATGCAAGCTGATAGTCTTAATACACTTGTCATATTGGCAGTGACTGCAGGAATACAACAGTAATCAATGGTTGCTATAGATTACAAAGTAAAATTTAAGCTTGCTTCACTTCAGTGACGAATTCTGGATAAAGACAATATTGCTAACGGGGTAATATGTTTTGTAATAGAAATAGATATAATTTTCTCTTACAAGGTCTTGGGGAGGGATAGATCAAGAAACCGAACTCAACTATATGAAACATTGAGTTCGGTATAGGTAATCAGTAATAGATTACCAAAGCAATGTATACCTTAGAAATTGTGGTATTTAGCTTTTACTTTCTTGAAACGCTCAACCGCTTCAGTCATTAATTCTTCAGCTTTTTTAACGTCACCTTTTTTGAAAGCAGAACGTGCTTTCATAACTCTGTTAAGAGCTCTATCACGATCAGCTAATACAACGCTGCTTTCAATTGTTTTAGCAGTTTGTTTTGTTGCTTTAAACAATGCCATAGTTTCTTTTTTATCAGTACCGTTTTGTACCGCTGCTAAAGCTGTTTCAGCTGCTGTAACAGTATCAACAAGTGATTGTGCAACTGCTTCTTGTGATTGGTTTTCTACTTTACCTGCTGGTTTTGCAACCGCAGATGGTGCAGCTGCAAGCATAGCTGAGCTGACGAATAAAGCGAGTACTAATTTTTTCAATGAAGTCATTTGAAATTTTACCTTGTGTAAATGATTGTTATCAGTATTTATGCGAATAATGAAATGCGCATGGGAGTAAATCATAGCACAGGGTGTGAGGATATATCTTAAAAAATAATGACTTATCTTTTGTGTGGTTATTTGTTTTTTTTTTAGGTTAAATGATTTGAGCTTGGTTATTGAAGAGGAAAAGACTGTGAATATTCTTTTCCTCTTCAGTGATCTAATTACCCTTTCCCGGGTAGCATACCCACAGTACCCGGTTTGATGCGTTTACATGTTAAAACCACATCTTTCATGTGACATTTTTGTAAACCTTGTTGATCAGTACATTCGTTACACTCAGCTTTTCCATTTTCTTTGATAGCTTGAACATGCCAGCCATAGCCTTGAGTTTGGCAGAACTTTTTTGAGTAGATTTTGAGTTTATAGGCTTTTTCAGCTGTTGCTTTGGCTTTTACGGGGGATTCACATTTAACAGAAGGTAGGGTGTTAGCCATTAAATCTCTGTAGACATACTCGGTTGAAAATGTTGGGCTGGAAAAGAAAGATAGTGTTATTAGAGCCCCAAAAAAAATAATTCTCATATGATTTCTCCATTATTGTTGTTTTATGTGGGAATAAAAGTGCTTATTTATTCATAGTCTTCTTTGCTTAAAACCCGAATATCCATTTGACGGTATTCTTCATTTAGTTGTTTCTTTATGGGAGCAAATTTATCATCTTCACTGCTTTTTACAGTTAAAAGCACAGCAATAAAAACAATAGCGACGGTCGCAACGTATAAGATAAAGTTATCTTTTTCTTTAATTTCTTCAGACATTATATTCAACCTTTAGTGTGTTATCTAAACCTGTGACTCTATTACGGTACAGAACAAAAACACTTGCGCCCTGTTATCCGCATTGAAGTCACGATTTTGGTTTTAATTAGCGATAGACAGGCTAACGCCAGATAAAATGTTTTTTTGAATGCTCATGTAGAACCAAGGGTTTAGTTGGCTTCTATCATGCATCTAGGATAATTTCCTCATTTATCCTAGTGATTGGTTTTTATTTAATAGCATGCATTAAAACTTGATCGGTACCTAATCGGGTGGCTTTATTGTTATTTTGTTTAGAGTGGATAAATAGCCTTGTTAAAAAAGGTGTCGATACAATACTATAATGAAATGGGTTTATTGTTGTCAACTAAATATCGAATCGATATTGTTTTGTTGAAGAAGAAGTATGGATAAATTAGATGGATAAATTTCTTTCTGTTTGATTTTTTTCTGGGAATAAAGTAGCGAATCGCTATAAATAAGTTGGCAAGTAAAAACAAAGGATTTAAATTACTAGTTAGGTTGATATTAATTTGCTATCTTTCGTGATGGTGGTATCAGTTGTGTTTGTTGCAACTAATATATTGAATATCATGATAAAAATCATAATTTTACTGGGTAGTGTTATTTTGAGCTTATCTTCCTTTAATAGCTATGCGAAAGCCGAGCAGGTAAGATCCAACGATGTGGTAAAAAAATACTTTGTGAGTAAGCCTGCTTATAATGGTCATGTTGTAAAAATTTATCAGCAAGATCTTGTTGATGATATTAATAACCAGATTGCAATAAATGGATCTGCTGCAGGGCTAATAAATATTGAAAAAAATCCAGTTTTTTTGGTAAATATTTTTTGAAGCAACGTAATCATCCTTAAATTGGAGCGTACTCCAGGCAGATCTTTTCGCTGTCATTTTTACTTAGGTTTTCTTGTGTTAGTTCGCAGAAGAACCCTTTTGATTTTTTAGAGAAATTTTTGCAGGTTTTGCACAAGCCAAAAGATTGTGAATTATTCGCTTTCTGTAAAGCGGTGAGTGCTGCAATAAATATTTCTCCTCTTCCGTTTATTGATAACTCATTATTCAGTATTGCAGTTGCATTCTTAAATAATGCTGTCGGCTTTGCTATTTCTAGCGTGTTAAGCCCTTTAGGCAGCAATTGAATGTGATAAACGCGTTTGTCTGTCTGATCTCTGGTTTTTTGTATAAATTCTTTTTTCTCTAAAATAATCAATGTTTGGGACACTGTTCCTCGCGTCATACCTAAGTAATTTGTAATGGCAGCTGGGGTGTTACTGTACTTATTACATAAAGATAAATACTCTAGAATTTGGAAATGTACCATTTGTAATTTTAACTCGGTGCATCGCTTGCGTTCTTCTGAGCGAATAAGTGCTGACATGTATCCAATTAATTCAAAGACAGTTGATTTCTTCTGGGAATTTAAGAATTTGTTTGTTCCTGATTTGAATGATTGTGATTGAGAGGCTTTTTGTAAAGCATTTAATGCCTGTTCAAATTCCTGTTGTTGGACAGGGTTTGGTTTGTTTTTGTTGAGAACTAATGTTGCCTTGTTGAATAATTCTGTTCTACGTGTTTTTTTTAAAATAGCATAGCCAGATGGTAGCAAATGAACGTGAACAATACGTTTATCGTCTTCATCTTTATATTTTTCTATATAACCTTTTTTTTCTAGCACAATGAGTGATTGAGAAACTGTGCCTCGAGTCATTCCGAAATAGGAGGCGGTGGCCGCCGGTGTATCGGTATATTTATTGGAATGTGATAGATAATCTAATACTTCAAAATGTACAAGTTGTAGTCTGAGTTCGGTGCATTTTTTGCGTTCTTCAGAGCGAATTAATGCAGCCATACATTTTACATATTCAAAAATGTCTACTTTTTGCATAACGTTTAGGTATTTTTGATGATGATTACGACAATACTCAAAATAATTTGAACTGTGGGTAGTCTAAATTAGTTATTTTAAGCTCGTTGTGTTGACAGTGAGGAGTGTAGCTTATAAAGTAATAGTGAGTCGAAATTATTTTAATTGGGCTTTTTCTGATGTGGTTTAAGGATTTCTCTAAAGGGGAATTATAACATGGACGTTAAAAAATCTAACTTTTAAGAATGTTAGTCTTTAGCTGGTGCTGGCGGCGCTGTCACCAGCTTTTTTTGTTTATACTTCGCATTATCACTCAATAGTGATCTCTGACTGCGTGAAGGGTAAAATGGTAACGTTTTTAATGGAAAAAGTTATGGCATCAATAAAACAAATTTACATTTCAGCTGTTGCCAAAATAAAACAAGGTTGTCTAAAGTAATGTTTTTTGTTGTATATCAGGTTATTATTTGAGGTATCACTCTAAGGGTAGGCAGGAAATCAATATGAAAAAAACAATAATAAAAATGAATCATTCCATTTTAGCAGGTGCGGTCGGCTTACTTTTATCGGTAAGCGGTGTACAAGCTAGCTCTGATATGCATCAATTATATGAGGATAATTGTGCCAGTTGTCATGGTTCTGATCATGGTGGTTATTTGGCCCCCGCATTAAATTCAGATACCTTAAAAGGGCGTAGTCCAACTGCGTTACGTACATTGATTATGACAGGCAGTTTTGAAACATTAATGCCTCCATTCTTCGGGAAATTGAAGGATGATGAAATCCGTTCAATGGTCAAACATTTACAAGCAACACCTAAATTGAAAAATCCTGCGTGGACAATTAAAGATATGAAAGCCTCTTTAAAAGTCTATGTTAAGGATGAAAGTAAATTGCCTACAAAACCGACTTATCAAATTGATAGTATGGATGATTTGATTGGGGTTGCGGCGCGTGGTCAATACGGTCGTGGTACAGGATCTAAAGCTGTCTTTATCACTAGTAAGATCCATAAAGTTGTGGGCGAAATTGAGACAGGAACCGCAGCTCATATCATTGACTTTGATCCGGCTAATTCCCGCTGGGCTTATGTGAA
>WTAG01000516.1 GCA_013139755.1 Methylomarinum sp.
TGATTAAAGCAACAACCATCGGAAAAGTGATCCGCTGGTTAAAAATTGATGCCCTGTTACCACATGAACAAATGAGTTACTTTAAAAGTAAGGCTCTCATTTATCAAAACTTTAAAATCAGAATAAAAACACTTTTTGATAATCATGACATTAGTGAAAAGCAGTACCAGGCTTTAACATCTGAATATCAAACACTATATAAGCAAGTTTGTATGCAGTGTCAGGACAAAAGCAAAAATTCAAGCCATGTTGTTGAAAATATGTTGCGAATTTATACCTTAGCTCTACAGAAAGATGAGCTAAAAGAACTGTTTAGGCGAGGTGAAATTAATGAGAATATATACAAAAAAAACCTGCTTATTTTAGATACGCAAACAGAGCGGGTAGAGCAGGATAGACCCAAGTTACAATCGCTTAATACCTATTTTTATTCATGGATAGGTAGATTAAGCAGCTTATTTCGTCGTATTTTATTTTTACCTGCAAGTCTCAGTGATTCACAAGAGCTTTATCTTTATTATCGAACACAATACAAGTTGATTACTAAAGTGCTTGATGAATTAGCTTTAATGGAAAAATCACCTTTACAAGAAATCTTTGATGATCCCAAAGCCTTAAAAAATGTGACATACATTTATCAGGTTTTAAAAAATAAAACAGTGCTTCAAATGGAACATGAAATCCAGTCAAATGAAGATCTTTTGGATGACTTTAATGAACAATCAGCCAAAGCATTGCTACGAATTACTCAGGTTGATACCTTAAATGATTTACATGAACGTGAAATTATTTCCAGCAAATTACATGTATTGCTTAAAAAAGAACTGAAATGAATTGTCTGTTCCTTAAGGATATTCTGCAAGTAGGTCACTCAGATATCGGAATATCTCACGCACATCGTCAGACTTTATATACTCGGAAAAATGCGGCATAGTTACGCGTTCTGACTGAAGCATATGCTGGATATTCGGGATAAGTTGTTTGTCTGTGTGAGACTTAATATAAGCAGTATCAAAGGATAGCATTTTGATGTTTCTAAATCCGATGATCTCCTCATCAGTGAGCGTTACCATTTGCATTGGCGAACCATTCGCACCATGACAGGCTGCGCAAAATCGATCATAGTTTTCATAACCTGGAGACAGATGGCGTACATACGAGATAATAGACTCGATTTCTTTGGCTTTAAGGATGTCTCCAGTGCCCGGCATAGCGTTCTTTCCTTTTGTGATAATCTGCATAAGCTCTTTATCGTCGTGCTGAGCCTGGTAGTCTGAATCACTCAAATCAGGCAATGGACCAGGCATCCTGGAGGCCAAACTACCGTCGCCGTGACCGTATAATCCATGACAGCTAACACATAATTCCTCATAGACTTTCTGGCCAGCTTCGATTGTTTCCCAGTCAGTGGTGGGCAATTTCTTAATGTAAGCCAACAGTGCGGTGACTTTAGCATCAGCTTGAGAGCCTACGTTATCAGGTAACTGAAATTTCAATAATGAGCCGGAAAGCACCCAGTCAACAAATGGGTTTGCAGATTTTTCGGCTAGCAGCTCATGTCGAAGTAATATTGGGGTAGGGGTATCCATGTACTTTGCACCCTGTCCGTTGCCGCGACCTTCCCAGCCATGGCAATCGGCACAGTAGCGAATATAAAGTGCTTCGCCTTTTGAGAATTTTCGAGTCTGAATTGTGGAAGGGGGGTTTTTGGGCAGGGTTTCAGTAGTCTGTGCGGGTGGCACTTCGCTTATAGTTTCTGGGCTTATAGCTACTGACTCAGGGGAGCAAACCATAAGTAAAAAAGGCATTAATATAATTGACCATTTCATTTAACTTCTCCAGTTATCACTGTACTTCGTACGGTCGCGGATGCGGTTTTCTATCGGTTGATTTTTGTCGATAGACTGCGTTGCTAAAACAGTTACGTAGCTTGCTATGCGCCTGTTTTAGCGCCTTGCTATCAACAAAAACCAACTCACTATAAAATCCGCATCCGTGACCGCGCGAAGTATAACTATCGCTATGGGGCTTAATTATGGATTCTATATGAAGTGTCGTGCGAAGTATAGATAGATGAACAATATAAAAAGTTACAGTATTTGGGCTGAATTTTTGGGTAAGAAGAATTACCACTGGTTATCAAGTAATGAGTGTAAATAACATAACCTAAATTCAAACAATTTTAGAGTAATATGGGAGTAGGACAAATCACTGTATTTAGCGTATGAATGAAAAATTAACTAATGTCCCCACCAATCTAGTCATGGGTTTTCTTGGTGTGGGTAAAACCACCGCGATTCTTGGCTTATTAAAACAAAAGCCAAAAAACGAAACCTGGGCAGTGCTAGTCAATGAATTTGGCAAAGTCGGGATTGATGGGGCTATATTTACTGCTGCTGGTGCAACTGTAAAAGAAATTTCGGGTGGGTGCTTATGCTGTGCAGTAGCCCTACCTTTTCAGGTGAGTATAAACCGTTTGTTAAAAGAAGTTAGACCAGACCGTCTAATTATTGAGCCTACGGGGCTGGGACACCCTAAAAAGGTGTTGGATATGTTAGTTAATGGCTCATTTAAAGAAGTATTGGACGTTCGTTCGAGTATTTGCCTGGTTGATCCAGAAAAATTAAAAGATTCCCGTTATACTTCACACGAAAACTTTACAGATCAAATAGCGCTAGCAGATGTATTGGTAGCCAATAAAATGGATTTAGCAGGCACTGAAGCCAGCAGTTTATTTCATCATTGGGCAGAAAAAAGTACCCCGCTTAAAGGTTTGGTCGCACAGACCACGCAAGGACAATTAGATATTGCTTGGTTAGATATTAGCAGAAACCCTCAAAGACAGGCCCTACATCCAAATGCGCATAAATTAACCAAATTGTCTTCGGTTGATAGTGTTCGTCAGCAATTTAAAAACGAAGCCGATGGCTACCAAAGTTTTGGTTACATTTTTCCAGAACAGAGCTGTTTTGATTATGGACAGCTAAACAACTTGTTTAGTCGGCTTAAAGTTGAAAGAATAAAAGGCATCTTTTACACAAACAAAGGCTGGTTCATTATTAACAGTGTTGATGGCATTATTGATAATGTGCCATCGCCAGCCTCCATCAATAGCCGAATAGAAATCATTGCAAAGAAAGGTGAGTTGCAGGACATTTCAAGGGCATTAAGCCAATGTAAGGTTGATGATAAATTATCAGAGTACTAAAAAACACAATAATTCTTATGAGCCATCTGGAAGAGATAAAAGTACAATGTCCCTATTGTGGGGAAGCAATAGATGTTCTGGTAGATGATTCTGTGCCACATCAAAATTATATTGAAGATTGTCAGGTGTGTTGTAGACCGATCACCTTTGATGTGACAGTGGAGCCGGAAGGTGAAGTCACTGTTCTGGTGTTTAATGAAAATCAATAGTTAATTGCTTGATAAAAATAAATTTATCGATCCCATTTCACTTAAAATGA
>WTAG01000185.1 GCA_013139755.1 Methylomarinum sp.
ATTGCGATTAGTTCTGATCCAAATTTTCGTTTTTATTTTGTACCAACAGAGCAAGGCGAGTTAAAAGCAGAATTTACCGATACTTCTTGTGAAAGCCCAGTTAGTCGAGATGTTTGTGAAGTGGGGCGGTCTTATACTAAAACGTATAGGGTGATTCCTTAAATAGTTACGTATTCAGTATTTTCCAATTAACAAATGAGTCTGAACAGAGCATTTAGTCCGCCCCCTAAAATCAGGCTTTTTTCTGTTCATTTATTTGTTTAAATAATCGCTTTTTAGCGAGGTTCATTTGATCAGCTGCTTGATTATCACTCACCTTATAAGCCTCTTTATCAAGCAGCTCAAAAGATAGCGCATCTTTCAGGTAATCTTCACTCTGATCCAGTGATTTGAGTTTTTCATAAGGCGTCATCATTTTATCATAGTGATATTGTTTTCTTTCTTTTCCCTTATCATCGGTAAGCGTCGTTGGGAAATAGCAGGGACGGTGATAGTTAAGAAAAGGATTTAGATGCTCTCGATTGAAGCTATTAAGTTTATCTGCCCAGTGCTGCTCTATATGGCTATAACCAAAGATTTTACGTACGACTGAGGCATTTTTACTTTCTGCTAATGCATTATCATTGCTGTGCCTTGAGCGCGATTTAGTGAGTTCAATATTGAGCTTGTTAAGCAATTCAGCGACTTTGTGATTAATATATTCCGAGCCATTATCCGCATGAAAACCACTAATATTAAACGGAAAAGTTTCAAGCATTTCGGTCAAAATCGGTATCAAAAATTGTTCACAAATGCGCTCGCAGGATAAGACGACTTCATACTGAGTCACTTCATCAACGGCATTAATATGATACACGCCTTTTATGCCATCCTGATCGCCTTGATGCACTGTATCTATACGGATATAACCTGGCTTATTCAGTCAGATATTAAGTTATTGAATTATAATGATTATGGTTAAGTTTTTTTTCTGTATTTCATGAAAAGAATGGATTATAAAAAACAATGACTTGAACAGTTGTATATTAATTTTATGATGTACTTTTAAACAACCGATCTTTGTAAGTTGTTGTTTATCACTTTGGGGGCGCTTTTTAATCAAGTGTTAAATATATAACCGATTGATTTATTAAGGGTTAAAATGACTGGTAGCGGTATTACTGACTGACCCCTTGATATCTTAATGGGATGATAAATATCCCCAAATTAGTCGCAGTCTCCTGAAAGACGAGTAACTGCATAATTTTTTGTCCGAAAAATGTTGAAACATCATTTCACCTTAGCAATAAATCTACTACATGACTCCTTCAATAATCGCCTGGTCAATGTGCGCTTCTGCAGCCTTGATACTGGCAATAATGCACTTCACCTTCTGGTTACACGATAAGAAGAAATTCTTTTATTTGCTCTCTGCATTAATGGCATTCAGTTCTAGTCTAAACTCCATTGTCGAACTGAGTTTGATGCATAGCCAATCATTGGAAAGCTCCAAAAGTCTGTTACGCTGGGGAAACCTGTGTGTATTTGGTATTTTAATCCCGATGGTCTGGTATGTGCAGAACTATTTTACTACAGGAAAAAAATGGTTGGCAGTTGTTATCAGTGTTCTCTGGAGTGTTGCAATCATTATCAACTTTCAGTCGCCTGCGAGTCTGGTATTTAGCCAGGTCACTGAGCTGAAACAAAGCACATCTTTTTGGGGAGAAACCTTTACGATACCGTTGGGAGTTGTTAATCCCTGGAAAATTTTACCGGATGCTGCGTCACTATTGATTTTAGTCTACGTTGGTGATGCGACTTTCCGGTTGTGGCGACGTAAGCAATGGACTAAAACCGTATTCATCGGTTCTGCCATCGTCTTTTTTATTGTAAGCGCCGGTATCCATACGCCATTAGTTGATGCTGGATTGATTGAAACACCTTATATGATCAGCTTTTCTTTTCTAGCAATTGTTTTGACTATGAGCTATCAAATGGTTACTGAAGCAATTGCTGCTGGCGCATATAACCGGCAAATCACAGCGAATGAAAAACGCTGGCATACTTTGCTGGAAAAGGTGCAATTACTAGTCATCAGTCTCGATCACCAAGGTACTATTGATTACATCAACCCCTATTATGAGCAAATAAGCGGTTATACAAAGTTACAGTTATCTGGAAAGCATTTTTTAACGGTTTCCCCTAAAGAGCTCACTGATCAATACACCAAGCTATTTGCTTCAGCAATGGATGGAGATTTACCACAAAACCTGCAATTAAAATTACAAACTCAAAATGGACAAATTCGCAACATAGAATGGTCTAACGTACTGCTATTTGATGTTAATGGGAAGACGACAGGCTTATTGAGTATCGGTACCGATATTAGCGAACATCAAAAAACTGAAAATGAACGTAATCAGGCTTTGCTGGATATGTACACAGCATTAAAAGAAGTCGAGATGCTAAAAACGCAATATCAAGATCAGGCTATTTATCTACGTAATGAAATCGATGCAGATTATCATTATGGTGATTTTATCGGTAGCAGCGATGCCTTGAAATATATTGAGCATAAAATTAGTCAGGTGGCGAGCCACAATACAGTGGTATTAATAGAAGGAGAAACGGGTGTTGGTAAGGAACTGGTCGCTAGGTCTGTTCATAAGCATAGTGCTCGATGCGATAAACCACTGATTAAAGTGAATTGCGCTGCGTTGCCAGCAAACCTGATTGAAACTGAGCTGTTTGGTCATGAAAAAGGCGCATTCACCGGCGCTGATAAGATACGCAAAGGTCGTTTTGAACTCGCCGATGGCGGTACGCTATTTCTTGATGAGATCGGTGAAATGCCTTTAGCAATACAAGCAAAATTATTACGTGCCTTGCAAGAGGGCGAGATAGAGCGTATTGGTAGTCAAAAATCCATTAAAATCGACGTTAGAATTATTGCTGCCACGAATAGAGAGTTGCTTAAAGAAGTGGAAAGAGGTAACTTTAGAAGTGACTTGTTTTATCGTCTTCATGTATTTCCTATTACAGTTGCGCCATTGCGCCAACGCAAGACCGATATCCCTGTATTGACCAATACGTTTGTTAATCAATTTTGTAAGCAACAAGGTAAATTTATTAGCCTTATCCCTCAAGCTGTTTTAGACCAACTCACAGACTATGACTGGCCCGGCAATATACGCGAGTTACAAAACGTACTGGAAAGGGCGGTTATTATTACGCTTACTGGCCACCCTTTAGCATTAGCTGAAAAATTATCTGAGTCTCGGGTCACTGAAGAAAAGTTAACTGATGATCTGAACTACCAA
>WTAG01000148.1 GCA_013139755.1 Methylomarinum sp.
ACCAGTCTTTCTTCAAGCTGTTGCCATGTTTCATCAGAAATTTGTTGATGGGTTACCCATAGCAGTGCTTTAAAATGGTTTAAATCGACATCTTCAAAACGCTCAAATAAATGGATGTTTGAGGGAAGAGGGGTTGGTCGTGTCCACCAGTTTTTTTCACCGGTTTCTTGAATAAAGGCAACTGGCTCCCCATTAACAACGTGAGCAGAAACACGGGTGATGTTGATCTTAGGTGCTTCAACTTTCCAACCCAACTCTCGCCCTAAAATATCGACAGGGATGGTTTTACCTACGTCAGATGCCGTGGTTAATACCGCAGTACCTTGAATTAGCCATGCAATTTTTTCCGCATAAGCATTTGCACCACCGACATGACCAGAAAGCACAGGAATGATAAATTGTCCTGCATCATCAACCACAATCACACCAGGATCTTCATCTTTAGACTTTAGATAAGGTGCAATCAATCTAACAACTGCGCCTAAAGAAACTAAAAATACCAATTGGTCGTAATTTTCAAAAAGCGAGGCTATTTGATTGCGAAATGGGCCTGAATAGGCATGTACATTATTATTAGCATCCGCCAATACAGGGGCAAACTTTTCAGAAACAACAATATCCGCTTCGGGGAGTTTTTCAGCTAAAGATTTAACTTGTGCTGCACCATGTTTAGTAATAGCGATCAGAACAATTTTGGGGGCAGGTTCAGTCATTTTTAAGGGTCGATAAAAAGAGAAAGATTATAACCTAGTATTTAAGTCGGGAATAGCTGGCTGGCTATGTTTTGTTGCCATTTATATCTATAAGGTTACATAATTACCCGCAATTCCAAGCTATTTGGCAAAATAGGGGATATTGCTATCACCGGATTTTTCAGTAGAAAGCCAACAATATCTAATTTTGATATAAATCTCATGTAGTCTGCATGAAGTTTACGGAATGCGGGAAACCGGCGCGACATCCTCCCGTATTACGCAGAGCTTCATACGAGCTACTTTATACTTTAAGTGAGTTGGCTGTAGATTATAAGTAATCAGGTAAGGTTATAAATTAAGAGATGAAAAGTTAAAGATATTTCTTTAAGGCATCATTTAAAGCAGCAAATTGAATTGGTTTTGTAATATAAGCATCAAATAAGTCTTTATTATTGTCAATGTCATGCAACATTGCAGCAGCGGTGACAGCTATTACGGGGATATGTTTTAACGCTGTTTGCTCTTTTAAGCGATTGGTTAACTCTTTTCCATTTATGCCTGGTAAATGGATGTCCATCAGAATAAGGTCAAAATCTTGCTTGGTGATCATCTCCCAGCCTAACTCACCCGTTTCAGCAAAATGTAGTGTATAGCCTTTTTTATGATTAAAGAAAGATTGCATTAATCGTCTATTTGCAGCGTTATCTTCTACACAGAGAATCTGTTTTTCAGGTCTTGCGTCTAAGTATTCGGTTTCTATTGTTTGGAAGGTGTTATCTACCATAATAGTTTGTTGTGTTTGGGGTGGGTTTTCTGCTTCTCCTGTTGGTAACTCAAACCAAAAGGTTGTTCCTATATTTTCCTGGCTATCAAAACCAATACGACCAGCCATTAACTCAACTAGACTTTTTGTCACCACCAAGCCAACTCCTGTGCCTTCGATAGCAGACTTTTCTTGTCCTAGTCGGTTAAAGGCACCAAATACATGGTCTTGATTGGTCTCTGATATTCCAATCCCTGTATCAGTAATGCTTATTCTAACGAAGTCGTCTTCAGTGTGCTGCCAGTCTATACTGACTGATCCACCGTCTTTGTTGTATTTAATCGCATTGCTGATGAGGTTTAATAAAACTTGTTTTAATTTTGTATAGTCGGCTTGTACGGATGTCGATAAATTTGTTAAAAGACGTATTTCAATATTTGTTGTCTCTGCGATTGTGTTTAACAAAGGTAAAGATTCATTGATAATGTCGTTGAGTAGGATTGGTTCAATTGATAGCTCTACTTTTCCTGCTTCAATACTAGAAAGCTCTAAAATTTCGTTAATAAGAGCGAGCAGGTGTTTACCCCCCGCTATAATGTAGCCGACACTATCATTCTGGTCTTCAGTTAAAGGTTCTTCAGTATCACTTTCTAATAATTGGGAAAATCCTAAAATGGAATTAAGGGGGGTTCTTAGTTCATGACTCATTGCAGATAAAAACTCAGATTTAGCTTGGCTTGCTTTCTCTGCATTAGCTTTTTCTTGCTCAGCAATTTCCTTGGCTATTAACAATGCTTTATTAATGTCTTCTTGCCTGGTTTCCAAGTCTTTAATGTAGGTAACATCAGTACGGATAGCGATATACTGCTCAGGTATTCCTTGATCGTTTAGGAGAGGAACAATGGTTGATTTAACCCAATATTCTGAGCCATCTTTTGCTTTGTTTTTTATTTCACCATGCCAAGCTTTGCCGCTACTTATTGTTTGCCACATCTCTTTGAAAAAAGACTTTGGATGAAAACCTGATTTCAATAGTCGATGATTTTTTCCTATTACCTCATCTTGTGAGTATTGACTGATGCTTTCAAATTTATCATTCACATAAATAATATTACCTTTTACATCCGTAATACTGACGATGGCATGTTCATCCAGTGCTCTTTTTTGAAATGCTAGTTGATCGGCTTTGCGCTTAAGACGTTTGCTGGTTTCTGCTTGTTGTTCCAGAGCTTCTTTACGCTGAGTTATATCTCTAACAATTGCCAGTAAATATTTTTTATCGTTTTCTATATAGGTCGTTATCTTTACTTCAACAGGAAAAGATGAACCATCTTTGCGTTGCTTTCTACCGTTAACAAATACAGGGTTCCCCTGTTTACATGATTGCCATAAGTTAAGTAATCGTTC
>WTAG01000517.1 GCA_013139755.1 Methylomarinum sp.
GATTTTTGCCTACATAGAGGTAGGTAAAGGGCCTTTATTTTGTATGTTCCACAACCTCAAGGTTATAGCCAGACAATCCAAAATACTTTTTCTCAGCGCCCATGACTTTTAATTGCGTAACCCCCAAATCTGTTAACACACGCGCACCTGTTCCTGTTGTACGCCAATCGGCTCTTTTTTCACACACTTCATTAGGTAACACGCCGTTATCTTGCATTTGATATTGATGAATATGCTCAACTAACGATTTATTATCTTCACTTTGCCTTATAACCACCAAGACACCTCGCCCTTCTTCAGCAATTTTGCTCATTGCTTCACTAATTGCAATCGAGCTCCCCGATCTTGTTGATGAAAACAAATCATCCAATAAATTACGCGCATGTACTCGCACCAGAACTGGCTCGTCAGTAGCCACATCACCCATAACTAATGCTAAATGTATATTGTCATCATTTCTATCTTGATATGCATACAATTCAAAGTCACCAAATTCTGTTGGGTAATGACACTCACTAATTCTATCTAGGGTATTCTCATTTTGAATACGATAATGGATTAAATCTGCAATTGTCCCCATCTTAAGATCATGCAGCTTAGCAAAAACCTCAAGATCAGCTCGCCTTGCCATGGTGCCATCTTCATTAAGAATCTCGACAATCACCGCAGCTGGCTCTACACCAGCTAACCTAGCCAAATCACATCCTGCTTCAGTATGACCGGCGCGATTAAGCACGCCACCTGCTTGCGCCATTAAAGGAAATATATGCCCTGGCTGCACCAAATCATCAGGCACTGCATTGGTAGATACTGCGGCCTGCACGGTTAATGCACGATCTGCGGCTGAAATCCCCGTCGTCACACCCTTCGCAGCTTCAATTGAAACCGTGAAATTAGTTGAATGCGCTGTTTTATTATCATTTACCATCAAAGGCAGTCTAAGCTGCTGACATCTTTCGCGGGTTAAAGTCAGACAAATTAATCCTCGCCCATACTTTGCCATAAAATTAATGTCATCTGCTTGAGCAAAAGAGGCGGCCATCACTAAATCGCCTTCATTCTCTCTATCTTCATCATCCATAATGATGACCATTTTGCCTTGACGTAAATCTTCGATAATTTCTTCAGTTGTATTCATTTGGTCAAAAAACCACTATTCTGTAATAATTCTTCAGTAACCGCACCCGCTGAATGGGCTACAGCCTCGCCTTTCATTAATCGTTCCATATACCTGGCCAGTAAATCTACTTCAAGATTTACTTCTGTCCCTGCTGTCATATCGCCTAATGTTGTTTCTTGCAAAGTATGCGGCACAATGTTGACAGTAAACTGTGCGCCATCCACCTCATTAACCGTTAAGCTCACACCATTGATGCAAATAGAGCCTTTCTCAGCAATATATTTGGCCAAATCATCCGGTGCTTTAAATTTAAATCGAAAAGAACGGCCGTCTTGATGCTTTGATATAACAACACCCAAACCATCAACATGCCCACTGACTATGTGACCACCCAAACGTGTCGTCGGTGTTAATGCTAATTCCAAATTGACTGCAGTACCTACACGCGCCAATTTCAAACCCGTTCTAGATATTGTCTCATTGGACACATCCGCGCAAAAATAGTTTGCACCCAATTCTACAGCAGTTAAACAAACGCCATTAACAGCAATACTATCGCCTAATGCAGCATCTGCAATAGGCAGTTTTCCCGTTTCAATCTTAAAACGAAAATCCCCACCTTGCGCTTGAACCGCTGCTATTTTTCCTACTGCTAAAATTATTCCTGTAAACATGTCACCCTATTATCTTGTAAATGTAAGCCTTAAATCAGCACCCACCTGCCTGACAGATGCCATATTTAATAATTTTTTATCAGCCATGCTTTGCATTGCTGGCAGATGAAACAACCCTCGCCCCTGATCACCCATAATACAAGGTGCCATATAGATCCGCCATTCATCGACACAATTCTTGCTCAGCAACTCACCATTAAGAATAGCTCCTGCCTCCACCAAAACCGTATTAATTTGCTGCTGCCCTAGGAATACCATAACAGCCTGCAAATCTAAACGCCCATCTTTACTATTGATCTGAAAAACCTGACAACCAGCATTTTCTAATTTTGCAATTTGTTGCGTATTATCACTACAGGTTAAAACCCAGGTAAGCCCGGGGAGTTTAATCATTGCCGCGTCTTCAGGCATCTGTAACTGCGAATCAAGCACTACTCTAATCGGTTGTTTAACCGCTACATCCAGACGAACATTCATTGATGGATCATCCGCTAAAACCGTATTAATCCCGGTTAGAATAGCTGAACTTTCCGCTCTATAATGCTGAACATCAAGCCTTGCTTGCCCAGAAGTAATCCATTTGCTTTCCCCTGATGCCATTGCTGTGCGGCCATCCAGACTCATCGCCATTTTACTGCGTACAAGTGGCAAGCCAGTTGTCATACGCTTGATGTAACCTTGATTTAAGGCCTCAGCATCCTGTTGCAAAACACCACAGTCAACGATTATTCCCGCATCCTGCATTTTTTTTATGCCACGTCCTGCAACCAAAGGATTGGGGTCTTGCATGGCAACCACAACACGCTTTACCCCTGCAGCAATTAACGCGTCACAACACGGCCCTGTTTTCCCCTGATGACTACACGGCTCAAGAGTAACATAAGCTGTCGCGCCTTCAGCGCTATCAATCTTATTTAAAGCATCTATTTCAGCATGCGCTAAACCTGCTTTTTTGTGCCAGCCTTCCGCAATTACGATACCATTCTTTACAAAAACGCAACCGACTCGAGGGTTTGGATCCGTTGTATAGAGACCTTTTTCTGCTAATTTAAGCGCCTGCACCATAAACACGCTATCTTGATTTTGCATTATTTTTTTTGCAGGTTTTCTATCATTTCAGTAAATTCATTTACATCCTGAAAACTACGATAAACTGAAGCGAATCGTACAAATGCAACATGATCTAAAGTACTCAATTCTTTCATTACTAACTCACCCAAGTCGTCAGCCTGAATCTCTCGCTCACCTCTTGCCGTCATCTCTCGCTTTATCTTACTAACAGCCGCCTCAATATCTTCACTTTTAACAGGACGCTTTTCCAAAGCTCTTAGCATTCCGGACCGAAGCTTTTCCTCATTAAAAATTTCACGCACACCATCACGCTTTATAATTTTAGGTAGCGTCAACTCTGCAATTTCATAAGTGGTGAATCGTTCTTTACACGAAAGACATTCTCGTCGTCTTTTCACCTGATCCCCCTCGCTCGCTAAGCGAGAATCTATTACTCTAGTATCGTGAGTAG
>WTAG01000294.1 GCA_013139755.1 Methylomarinum sp.
GGAAAAATTTCTGAACAAGTTAATCATGGTGAAGATACTACATTTGTACTTCATTATAAAGCGTCTACTATTCTACAAGATGCTATATTTGGTTTAGGAATTCATACTAACGACTTCCTCTATTTAGCTGATAAGGATACGGAAGATGATGGCTTAATAACTAAAGAAATCAAAACTGGAGAATTCAAAGTATTCTGTAAAATAAGAAATTTTCCCTTACTTCAAGGAGTATATTCTTTGAGAGTTGGAGTTGCTGTAGGTCCAATCTACAGAATGTCATATTATGCAGAAGGAATTCACCCCTTTGAGGTAAAAGGAAATCATAAGACTAGACCTCAGGGGTTTGTTGCTTTAAATACCAATTGGACAGTACTTGAGAGTAATGAATAATTCTTACGGCTCATGCTAAAAACAATAGAACAGCAACATGATTTATTTCATTACTTTTTGCATACATTTAATTAAGTAACCAAAATGGAGTACACTATAAACTCAACAATATCGTTGCCAAAGGCTAATGACTCAACCAAAACTCTTGACAAGAATACTATTACATCATTCATAAACCTAACGTCTTAACTTAAGGTCGATTTTAGCCAAAATATTAATACTTAATCACAAAGTGTTACCCTATATCCAATATCAATCAGCGTAGGTAATAAATGAGCATTGATAATAACTCAATCAATTGGGATTCTTTTTATAAAGCATTTGAGGATCGTTTCAGAGGTTCTTTTGAAGAAATCAAAGATCGTTTACGATTTTATATTCCAATTCTCAAAAAAAACAAAGTTGATAAAAATTTAGGTTCCGTTCTTGATTTAGGATCTGGTAGATGCGAATGGTTAGAATTATTAAGAGACTCCGGTATTTCCGCACAAGGAGTTGACATGAACCCTTGTAGTGTAGAAATAGGGATTCAGCGTAAATTAAATATTGAGGTTGGAGATATTTTCAACTATTTATCACAAATACCAGAAGAATCGTTTGGCGCTGTAACTGCATTTCATGTCATAGAACATTTGAATTGGAAAGATCAACTAATACTTATCCAAGAAGCTTATAGAGTGCTAAACCCCGGCGGGGTTCTCATAATCGAATGGCCTAACCCTGAAAGTATTTATGTAGCAACTAAAAATTTCTGGATAGACCCAACTCATATTAAATTAGTTCCCCAGGAACTATTGTCTTTTATGGCAGAATTTACTGGATTTGAACAAATTGAAATAAAACGTTTTCGCCCTGCTGTAAAAGACATTCCCTACAAAAAAAAATCTTCATATTTATTAGAAAAATTATATAACTATCTAAAAGATATATTAAAATCAAGCCTTGAAATGCTTAATATTATCACACCATTTTTAACATCAGGTACAGATATTGCAATCATCGCTTTAAAACCAAATACTACACAAAAAAAACAATGACTATCAACACTCCACCATTCGGCTTCAATGTTATTGGTTTTGTAAGCGGTAATCTAGGATTAGGTCATACGACTCGACAGTTCATTCAGGTTTTACTAAACCGTGGTTTTTCAGTATGTATTTTAGATGATGAAGCCAACTATGGGCGTAGCAACTTCGACAACACCTTTAAGCATTTATGTGTTGCTAACGCTGAAGAATTACCCTATGCAGTCAATCTTTCTATCTTTGGTGCGATCTCCTTATCTGAATTTGTGTTATACCCACCAAAGGGATTACAAGTTGAAGGCCGATTAAATGTCGCTTTAGTCTGGTGGGAACTAACCGAAATGCCCGAATACTGGTACCAGGCGGGACGCCTATTTGATGCGTTAATTGCTGGATCTAATTTTGTACACGCTACACTGTCCAACAATATTTCTGGAATTCCAATTCTTCTTGCTCCTCATCCCATTCAAATACCCGAAAAAATAATACCTAACCGAAATCATTTTGGGTTGCCAGAAGATGTATTTCTTACCTTAATGGGGTTTGAACCTCATAGTGACCCCATTAGAAAAAACCCTTTTGGAGCTATTGAAGCGTTTAAAAAGGCATTTAAAGATCGTAAAGATTGTCACCTTGTAATCAAAGTTAATAACCCTAATGTGAAGGGAAAAAACCTGAAACACATGGATTACTTATACGATCTAACAAGCAGTGATTCCCGTATCCATCTTATTCAAGATAGTCTGCCCTACGAAACGTTATTATCTCTCTATGCTAGTTGTGATGCCTTTATCAGTCTACATCGATCTGAAGGACTGGGGTTAATTCCCCTTGAAGCAATGAGACTTGGAAAACCAGTTGTTGCTACGGGTTGGTCTGGTAACATGAGCTATATGAATAATAGAAATGCTTGTCTAGTCGGATTTGATTTTAAACCAACAGATAACAATTCTCACATCTATGGACGAAAAGCATTAGGTATTAACGCATTCTGGGCCGATCCTGACATTAAACAGGCAGCATACTGGCTCAAAAAACTTGCCGACGACCCTATTTATCGAGCTAAAATTGGCGAATGTGCTGCTATTGATAGCGCATATTATCAAGAACAAGCCAATCAAGCTGAATTTGCAGACGAATTAAAAACTATCTGGGACAACCGTGAATTATGGATAAATAGAAATAAGCACTTAATATTACAAGAGATAAGAGTTTCATTTCACAATGAAAAATTACGCCACCTTCCAGTAATTCCTCGATTTTATAATCAGGCCCGGAATTTTATTAAAACAATTTTAGATCGCCACCTTTTTTGGCGCTTTAAAAAAAATAAATAAGTTAATGCATATCTCCATTTTCTCCTCTGAATATCCTGAGAATGCATGCTCACGAATTCGTTTGCATGATATCCTAAAATCTCTTCAACCGAAAATCACTTATACCTGGACGGGTGTCGACGCAAAAGCCACATATTCAAACGAAGAAATCAGAAAACTATTTGAAGCAGATATCTTTATAATACAACGCTCTTTCCCTAGACCTGGTACTATTGAATTGCTAGATAAGATACTGTTTGAAAGTGGTAAACCAATTATCTACGAAACCGACGATTTATTAACTGAAATCCCACCTGACCATATTTACTACACAGCATTCGCACCTTATAGACCCTTGATACTCAGTTTTATGGCGAATTGTGACGCTGTGATAACATCTACAGATGCATTGAAGAGCAAATATGAACCTTATAATGCTCACTGTTTTGTGCTGGATAACTTGCTTAACGACAAACTGTGGTACCAACCTTTTCCAAACAATAAATTTCATCACCGTAATCGCCCACTAACTATCGGTTTCTGTGGTTCCCCAACTCATAAACCAGACCTTAAATGTGTTGAAGAAGCCATAGAACGCATCTATGAAAAATATGTAGACCAGGTTCAATTTAGTTTTTTTGGGTGTATTACAGATCGCCTTAAGCGCTTGCCAAATACGCTGTACCAAGAAAAATACCTACGTAATTATGCTGAATTCCCTCCCCTATTACGCTCATTAGAGTTTGACATAGGTCTTGCACCTTTAGAGAATACTACCTTCAATTCCTGTAAGAGTAATATCAAGTTCCTTGAATACTCAGCCTGCGGTATTCCAGGCATTTATTCCAACTTATCCCCTTACAACAATTCGGTTATTGACGGCAAAACAGGAATCCTTACAGAAAACACTTCGGACGGATGGTTTAATTCAATCTCTAACTTGATTGAAAGTCCAGTTCTTTCACATCAGATTGCAAAAGCCGCCTATAATGATATCTGGAAGCGGTTTTCATTAAGTTCAAATACTAACAACTGGCTAGCGACGATTGAAAGAATTATTGATACGAATCAAAATAGTCGTTCAACGTCTGTAGCAAAAGAAATCACATTAAACAGAGCTATGTGGCAGCAAACAATTGATTATGAACAAAAGATAGCTGATTTAAGCTCAAATCTCAATCAAACCCAAAATCAGTTAAAATGGCTAGAAAACCAGCCAATACTTCGCGTTCTAAAATTACTAAAAAAACTTTTACATAATATGAACACTGCTATAGATCACATTTAAACTGGTGCAATTTTGGCAATTAATAAATCAAAAGCCCAGCAACAGTACATAGAGATTGTAGTACTCAACTGGAATGGTAAAAAAGACACACTTGAGTGCTTAGACTCATTAATAAAAATTAATTACAAAAATTTTGGAATAACTGTTGCTGATAATGGTTCTACAGATGGTTCTGTAGATATAATTCGTAAAGACTTTCCCGCAATCAACATAATCGAGAATGGAAGCAATCTTGGTTTTGCTGGCGGAAATAATAAAGCTATTGAACTAGCGTTGAAATCCGATGCGAAATTTATTTTGTTACTTAATAACGATACCGTAGTTAGTCCAAATATATTATCAGCTTTTGTTCAAGCATCTGAACAAAAGCCTGATGGTGGCATATTTGGCGGTAAAATTTATCACTATACCGAAAAAAATAAAATCTGGTATGCAGGTGGTTACTGGGACAAGAAATCACTGTATTTTTCCGAGCGAGGTGCAGGCCAGATAGACGTAGGCCAGTTCGACCATTTAGTAGAGACCGAATGGGTTATTGGTTGCGCAATGTTTATAAGACCAGAAGTTTTCAAAAAAATCGGCTTATTGGAACATAAGTTTTTCTTGAATAACGAAGAAATTGATTTTTGCAGTCGTGCTCGCAGGTCTGGATTTTCTTGTATTTATGTGCCTGATGCAAAGGTATGGCATAAAATTTCAGTTTCTTTTGGTGGTGAAGATTCACCTATGAAAATTTATTTTTGTGCCCGTAACCGATTATTATGGGCCTATCGAAATGCTGGATTTGTATTGAATTTGCGCATCTATGCAGACACTTTTCTAGTTTTAATACAACGATTTATTATTCCTTCGTTTAAAAACCCTTTATCCCATGATTTCCATTTTAAGAAATGGCTATGGTCTTTAAAAGAAAACTTTTTAGACCCATGTAATCGTGCTTACTTTTACGGGGTGAGAGATTATTGTTTAGGTCACTTTGGTAATTGTCCAGAAAAGATACGTGACTTCACGAATGTTTGGAGCAAAAAAAGAAAAGCTAGGCCTTAAGCAAACTTAGATTCAACTAATAAGTGCAATTCATTTTTTAAGAATTGAGACGGCCAGCTAGAGTATAGTTCAAGCCTTTTCAATCCGACCAAAGATGATAGAGCAAATGAACAAATATAAACAGCTGACCGAAGTACAACGATACCAGATTTAAGCATTAAATAAAGCTCAAAAGGAGCAAAAAGAAATTGCAAAAATTATTGGCGTTTCAGCCTCAACCATTTGTCGAGAACTTAAGAGAAATGAGGTTATCGTCCAAAGCAGGCTCATTCACTGGCTCTCACGCGTAGAAAAGAAGCCTCTAAAGCAATTAAAATGACAGTTACTGTGATCAATTTATGTGAAGCTAAACTAAAACTTGATTGGAGTCCTGAGCAAGTTTCAGGCTGGCTTAAAATTGAAGAAGGAATAAGTCTTAGTCATGAGCGTATTTACCAACATGTCTGGTCTGACAAGCGCCAAGGTGGAGCACTATACAAGCACCTGAGACAAAGCCATAAGAAACGTAAAAAACAGTATGGATCGAAAGATAAACGAGGTCAGATTAGAAACCGTATTAGCATTGATGATCGCCCCGAAATTGTAGAGCAAAAGACACGCTTAGGTGATTGGGAAATAGATACGGTAATAGGAAAAAATCATCAAGGTGCTTTAGTCACTATTGTTGACCGAGCGTCTAAATTCACACTCATCAAAAAGGTTAATAGTAAGCATGCAGAAGTTGTTACTCAAGCAACCATAACACTACTACAACCCTATTTAGACAAGACATTAACTATTACAGCAGATAATGGTAAAGAGTTTGCAGGGCATGAAGAAATGGCAGAAAAACTTAATGCATCAGTCTATTTTGCACACCCTTACCACTCTTGGGAACGTGGGTTGAATGAAAACACGAATGGATTAATCAGACAATACTTTACCAAAGGAACTAGTTTTGAGAATATAACCGATGAGGCCGTTGAGAATGTGATGAATAAACTCAATCATAGACCTCGAAAGATATTAAATTATAAAACGCCTTATTCTGTGTTTTTTGAAAAGACTGAGGTGGCATGAACACTAGGATTGCACTTCAGAGTTGAATCCGCCAAATAAAAAATAACGTAAAAAAATATTTAAAAAAATATTTAAAAAAACCTAATTATGCGAATTTTATACGCCAGCTCCCGCCCGCCCTACCCTTTTTTTCTGGGTGGTGCCGCTCGATGCGCTCATATG
>WTAG01000093.1 GCA_013139755.1 Methylomarinum sp.
ATGATTAAATTTATAGTTACCGATTACTTCTCTTAATTTTTCAGCAAGTATGGCTGCACTCTCTCTACTTGGCTCTGGACATATAATCAAAAACTCTTCCCCCCCCCATCGCCCCAAGGTATCAACCGAACGAATGTTATCCTGTAGCAGCTTAGCAACTTCTTTAAGGCCGTAGTCACCCACAAGATGACCATGCTCATCATTAACGCGCTTAAAGTAATCAATGTCTAATAGAATGATACTAAATGCTTGTTTATAACGTACGGCTAAATCCAAAGAATGCTCAAGCTGGTAATCCAGTTTTATACGATTAAATATACCTGTTAATTTATCGGTCACAGATTGATGTTCTAAAATCCGGTTATATTTTTTAAGCTTCAAGTGATAATAAATAAAAATACAAAAAATCACGGAAATCACAGCTAATACCCTGATAAGCATTGTGTAATCTGTACCTAACTCGTAATTAATAGCAATCCAACGATTGGTAATATCTTGCCGTTCATTTTCACTCATTCGGTTAATCGCTTTATTAAAAACACTCATTAATAAAGGCTCATCATTACGCGTACCCACCCCCAATTGCCACATTTGATCCAGTTTTCCAGCAATTTTAAGTTCACCGACATAACTTTTCTGAAATGCATACGCAACACCGGGCAATGAACTGACCATACCAAATAATTGTTTTTTATTTACCAGGTCTAATCCAGCTTTCAAGCTATCGACTTCGACCAGGTTAATCTCAGGATATTGCAGCCGTAACAATTCGGCATAAGCATAACCTTTTTGAATACCCAACTTTTTATTAAGGATGCTTTTTATATCAGGCACATAAATCTGCTCATGTCCTGTAGCTACCACTAAAGGAAAAGTAAGATAAGGTTGAGTAAAATCAAGGAATTTTTCTCTGTCTGGTGTCGCCATAACTAAAGAAAAAATATCGCATTTGCGTTGTTTTCCAAGCGCTAAAGATTCCATCCAGGTACTGCTGGGTATTAACTTAATGGGAATATTTATCTTTTTAGAAAACAGCTTAATAAAATCAGCACTCAGTCCAACATGTTTGCCATTTTCTATTTTTTCATACGGCATCCAATCGGGATCGACACACATTGTTAGTTGCTGTTTTTTATCTAAATACTGCTGCTCTTCTTCAGTTAATTCAATTGGATTGCTTTGCGTACCAGAAAATATAAATTTTTTACCTAATGATTTATTAGGCAGCGCATTTAATCGACTGTATCGATTTTTTGTAAACTCTACTATTTCAGGTGAGATACTACCAATCTCGTATAGCTCAGGTTTAATCAATTCTTCTGTTTTTTGTGCTTCAAACAACAAAGCCGCTTTAGATTTTCGATTGCTATAGCCTTTTAAAATAAGATCAACAATTTCCTCTTTATGAGCCAAAGCATATTGCCAACCTTTTTTACTGGCCTCTAAAAATCGCCTTACTCTATCAGGGTTGTTATCTACCTCGATCTCAGAGCTAAATAAATTGACATCCAAAGAGTAGACGCCATATTCAGCAGGGTTTATCAGGTTATAGGCAATTCCACTTTGCTCAATCTCAAATAATTCATTTGAAACAAAGACACTCATCGCATCGACTTTGCCATCAATAAAGTCCTGCGCATTAAAGCCATGAGGCACTTGGGTAATGCGATCGACAGGTACATTTTTTTCTTGTAATAACAACCCAACAGCTGTTTTTCTTAAATCACCCCTTCCAATCATCGCCCGTTTACCAATTAAATCATGAGGTGTTTTTATAGATGGGTGCGTTACCAAAGCCAGTGCATTTTGCTTAAAATAACTCGCCAGCAGTACCACTGGATAATTATTTACACGATCAATAATAATTTGTGCGGATGCCACACCATAAGTCGCTTTACCTGTTAAAACATCTTGCAACATATCGGTCGTTTCATTTCGCTCCTTTATATCAACATCAAGCCCTGCTTGTTGATAATAGCCCTGCGCTTTAGCTGCATAAAAACCTGCAAATTCAAATTGATGCTTCCACTCTAATTGCAATATTACTTTTTCTAAAGCAAAAACAGGCGAACTAAATATCGTTAATACCGAAAAAAAACTAATAATAAATAGCTTCGTATATGTCCGTATATTACAAAAGGGCTTAAAGGTCATTTTAGCGTTTCTCTAGCCCGTTGCTTAAACGCATTAATAGCCGGTATAAACAATAAAATAAAAAATACCACAGCTAACAATAACGGCCAAAAAACTGCCTGATTCCATTGTTCTCGTTTATCAACCCTGCTTACCGGGTCAATTCGTGTGTATTTCAATCGATTATTTGCCATCAAATTGGGTTTTAAGTTTTTATACCAACTATGGAATAAGGAAAAGTTTTTTGGATGAAAACCAAAAATCAATGGTGCATCTTGCCTGACAATCGCCTGCATCTGCTGAATTATTTGATAGCGTTGTTCACTATCATCCATATTACGCATTTGTTCAAATAATTGATCAAATTCTGGGTTATGGTAATTAACAGCATTTTCACCACCATGCTTCACTTTTCCATTTGGGCCATACAATAGGAAAAAAAAGTTTTCAGGGTCTGGATAGTCAGCATTCCAGCCCCAGGTGAACAGCTGACCACTGCCGTTACGCATCTTTTCCTGAAATCGGTTGTAATCTGTAGGACGAATAACAAGCTTAATCCCCAGCTTTTCAAATTGTTTTCTAAACCAATTCATTCTAGGTCGATCATCAACACTCACTGAAGTTGTATCAAAGTACAATATTAAAGATTCCCCCGTTGCAGGGTCAATACCTTCTTCATAGCCAGCTTCTGTCATTAATTTTTCAGCTTCTGCAATAGGTTTTCTTCGATACTGTCCATTCACCCAATCATAAATAATAGGATTCATTCCTGCCTTACCATCATCATGTCCATATATTGAGGGGGGTATCAACCCTTGAGCTGGAAGGCCTCGGCCATTCATAAAAATAGCAATGTACTCCTCATAATCTAAAGCCATGGATATGGCTTGACGTAGCTTTTTAGATCGTATTGAATTCCCCCCTACCACCGAATCCAGCATATTAAACCCCATGTAATAGATAGAGCTCATTACTGAAGTTTGCAACTGTATATTTTTCTCCTTCATGGCTTGCGTCAATTGCGCATTTCCAGAACCAGAAAACTGTACAGCTTGGTCAAAACTATCAGAAGAAATACCCGATGCATCATAATACCCTTGTAAAAACTTATTCCAATAAGGAATCGTTTCTTTTTCCAGCATATAAACCACTTTATCTATAAAAGGAAGCTTTAATCCAGCATCTTTCAATAGCCCATTCGCTTCATCACCCGTTTCACCTTCGACAGGATAGTAATCGTCATGATACAAAGGGTTCTTAATCAAGACCATTCGTTGATTCGGATTATTTTCATCCAATAAATAAGGCCCTGTACCCACAGGAAACCAGTCTAAAGTAATATTTTTTTCTTTTAAACCATCTTGCTGGTAAAACTCATCCGCTTCCCAAGGCATGGGCGCAAAAAAAGGCATTGCCAACCAAAATTTAAATTGTGGATATTTACCTTTAATTCGGATCTTATATCGATAACGACTTAATACTTTCAATCCAGTCATATCTGTTGATTTAAGCACTGATAAATCTTTTGACGCTACTGCTTGAGAAAACAGATCAAATCCAACTATATAATTTTTCATCAACTCTGCAATCGGGGATTGAATCATAGGATGCGCCAATCGTTTAATCTGATAAACATAATCTGCTGCTTGTAATTCTCGTGATTTTTGCTCGATAAAATCTTTCAATAGATGAATATTTTCTAAATCAGACAATGTTAATTGTAAATTAGGACTGACAAATGCCGGGTGAGGTTGAAATTGAATACCCGGTTTTATATCAATAATATAATCAGTATATTCAATCTGAGCATCCAAAAAACTTCCCGTCAATACATTACCTTGCTTATCAAAGTATTCTATTTTTGGCATTGTCTTAGCCGTTAATGGCTCTAACTGATAAGGTCTTTTTAAATAATGATATTGATAAGCTGGCTCATAAATTTGTGCAATCAAGCCATATTCATTGGTACTGTATGCTACGGCAGGATCTAAGTGCTTAGGCCGTTCAGAAAATGATGAATATAAAACAGATAGACCTTCTTCATTGTCTGAATATGGGTTGTTCAACTGAGAAACATCGCAACTACTTAAAAATAGCGCAAAAATAATCAGAAAAAAAGTGGGTATTATTTTTTGTTCCATGTCTTAGCTATCGAATTAAATGACTGGGCAAGGTATACTTCCGGCTATTCTAACAAACAAACACTTCGGGAGATGAAAAATGGGTTTTATGCAGGGGAAAAAAGTTCTTATTGTCGGTTTGGCCAGCAACAAGTCAATTGCATGGGGTATCGCTCAAGCCATGTACCGCGAAGGCGCTGAACTTGCTTTTACTTTTCAAAATGAAAAGTTAAAAGAGCGTGTTATTAAAATGGCAGGCGAATGTGACTCTAACATCACCGTAGAACTTGATGTTTCAAACGATGACCAAATCAATAATGTCTTTAATGAGCTAGGTAATCATTGGGATGGCCTGGATTGTATCGTACATTCTGTTGCTTTTGCTCCTCGCGATGCTTTGGATGGTGATTATGTCAACGCTACAACTAGAGAAAATTTCTCTGTTGCCCACGATATTAGCTCTTACAGCTTTACTGCATTAGCTAAAGCCGGTAGAAGTATGATGCAAGGTCGTAATGGTTCATTACTTACTTTAAGCTACTTAGGTGCAGAAAGAGCAATCCCTAACTACAATGTCATGGGTGTGGCTAAAGCCAGCTTGGAAGCAAATGTACGTTATATGGCGGCTGCATTAGGTGAAGAAGGTATACGTGTTAATGCTGTTTCTGCGGGACCTATCAGAACCTTAGCATCTGCTGGTATTAATAACTTTAGATCTATGTTAAGTAAAGCGGCTGATACTGCACCAATGAAGAAAAATGTAACCATTGAAGAAGTAGGCAATGCAGCGGCTTTTTTATGTTCTGATTTAGCATCAGGCATAACGGGTGAAATCACTTATGTTGATGGCGGTTACAACATTGCGGGAATTGCTGCAGGCTAATCAGTCATATTTTTCTGAATGTACTGTGTAAATAAGGAGTGAGGATTTAATAACATCCTCACGCCTACAAGGCGGAATTTTTACTTTTCCGCCTTACACTACTAACAAACACCTTCCTCTTCTAAATACACCATGAGCGCAACCGAAATCATAGGTTATTGTGCGGCATTTTTGACCACCTCATCTTTTTTGCCACAAGCTATATTAACGCTAAAAACCAGAAACACCCACTCCCTTTCTTTTAGTATGTACAGCTTATTTACAATAGGCGTATTGCTATGGCTAATTTATGGTATTCAAAAAGCGGACTATGCTATTATTTTTGCAAATTCAATCACCCTTTTATTATCCACCTCTATACTTGGGTTTAAAATTTACAATATGATTTATAAAGAAGGTTAGGAGATTTATTATGAAATTCGTCCCTTGCAATTCTGATTTATGCACTAAAGATGGTACACATTGTGCTGGCTGTGGTCGATCACATGAGGAAATAGCAGAAACTAAAGCCTTAGTTAATGGCTTAGTCGATTTATCTCAAAAACAAGATTACGAAAATGTTGAAGACTTTGCTGCCTTCATTCATAAAAACCTGCTAAAAAAGTTACAAAACCCGTCATAAAGTCACCAAAGAGACGCATAAATGGAAACTAAAGATGCTATAAAGTTACGTCGATCTGTTAAAAATTTCGATGCCAAGCACCGAATGACAGATGAAGAAATTACTGAATTGCTTTCACTGGCGACACTATCACCCACAGCATTCAATATCCAGCATTGGCGCTTTGTTGTTGTAAAAGACCCTGAATTAAGAAAACAAATTCGTCTGGCTGCATGGGATCAAGCTCAAGTCACCGATAGCTCACTCTTACTTATTCTTTGCGCTGATTTAAAGGCGTGGGAAAAGTTGCCTGAACGGTATTGGAAAAATGCCCCCGAAGAGATACAAGATTTCATACTACCAGCCATTGATAATTATTATCGAAATAAAGATCAGGTGCAGAGAGATGAAGCCATGCGTTCTTGTGGTATGGCCGCCCAAACCTTAATGCTTTCAGCAAAATCCATGGGCTATGACTCTTGCCCTATGGATGGTTTTGATTTTTCTGCCGTTGCAGAACTGATTAATTTACCCAGCGACCATGTCATTACCCTCTTTGTCGCCATAGGCAAGGGAATGTCTGATGCAGCACCTCGTGCTGGGCAGCTCGCATTAAACGACATTATAATTAAAAATACATTTTAAATATTACGCATCGCCTCTAACATCCACCAAAGGAAGTTAAATCCCTTTGAAATCAAATAACAAGAGAACAAATATGCGTCATTTAGAACACCTTTTTGATAAAAATGCAGCTTGGGCTAAAAAAATGACCCAAGATAACCCTACCTTTTTCAAGCAATTATCAGAACAGCAAACACCTGAATTATTATGGATTGGTTGTGCTGACAGCCGAGTCTCAGCTAATCAGGTGATTGATCTTGCACCAGGAGAGGTTTTTGTACATAGAAACATTGCCAATGTCGTTGTGCATACAGATTTAAACTGCTTATCTGTTATTCAATTTGCCGTTGAAGTACTCAATGTAAAACATATTGTTGTTTGCGGACATTATGGTTGCGGGGGGATTAAAGCAGCGTTTGATGGGCACGAACTAGGCTTAATTGATAACTGGTTACGACACATCAAAGATGTCTATCGCTGGCATAAACCTGAAATAGATGCACTGGAAACCGAGCATGAAAAACTCGATTTATTGTGCGAAAAAAATGTCATAGAACAAGTAGCTAATGTTTGCCATAGCAGTATTGTACAAAAAGCCTGGAAGCAAAATAAAAACCTGACAGTACATGGCTGGATTTATTCCATTGAAAATGGTTTATTAAAAGCACTGGATGCCGAAGTAAGCGCTTCAGATCAGCTCAATTTCACACACTCATTAAAAGACTAAATAACAAGTTTAAGCACCCTTTAAGCTAAGGTATTACGAAACTGCTGAATAGTCTCTTCTGTTAACGGCTGCCTATTATGATCCCTGGTTTCACCACCAAGCTCTGTTGCCAATAGATTAATGGTCTGGATAAAATCATCAAAGATTGGTAAAGGATTTTCAAGTTCACTGGGTTGTATAAAAAACACCAACCCTGGAGAATAAAATGAATCAAGCTCTGTTTCTGGAAAGGTGCCTGGTTCAATCATGCTTGCAACCGCAAAATCAACTCTTCGCTGCTCATCCAGACGCTCGAAAATTTTCATACCGCCATATTCAAGTCCTACCAACTGAAAAGCGTCAATTAACGCAACACCATTAAAACCTCCATCCGCAGTTGCCACCAGACTAAATTGAATGATATTTGGTAACTTAAATTGATTATCTTCTGGTGCTTGGTGGCTCTCAATTTCGCTAGCAACTGTAATAGGGTCGGGCTCTAATTCTGCATCTAATGCCGAGCCTAACGGCACAATATCAAAGTCATCATGACTGGTATCAATGATGAGTGAGTCATCTATATTATTTAGAGGGTTTCCTTTATCATAGAAATTAATGTCTCGTCTCGACCTTTTGTTTTTAAAGGTACTCCACAAGATCAAGCCGATAATAACGGTGACGCCTATTGCAATAATTACTAATCTTAACAAATCTTTATCCATTATCTTTCTGCCATGTCGACTGCTTCTTCAATATCTACTGATACCATTCGTGATACCCCCGGCTCTTTCATCGTAACACCCGTTAATTGCTTTGCAATTTCCATGGTTACTTTATTATGTGATATATATAAAAATTGCACGGTTTCAGCCATCTCCTCAACGATTTGAGAAAACCGTACTACGTTAGCATCATCTAACGGTGCATCTACTTCATCCAATAAACAAAAGGGCGCAGGATTTAAATCAAAAATTGAAAAAACCAAAGCAACTACGGTTAATGCCTTCTCCCCCCCTGATAACAAATGAATAGAGCTATTTCGTTTACCCGGTGGTCTCGCAATAATATTAACACCCGCCACTAATAAATCCTGTTCAGTCAATTCTAAATAGGCTTGCCCACCACCAAATAATTTTGGAAATTTTGTTTGTAGTCCACTGTTAATTTTATCAAAAGTTTCTTTAAAGCGCAGTCTACTTTCTTTATCAATTT
>WTAG01000509.1 GCA_013139755.1 Methylomarinum sp.
TAATCAGCGGTTTAAAAAAATCCGTCCAATTTTTCGTGGAACTATGGCAAATAGCTATCGATTTAAAATCGCAGCCAAAGGACATAAACTAATAATAGCTCTAAATAACACCTTATTGTTTTCTAACAAACCATAACAATGATAGTCGACCACTTGATCATCCCCAAGTCCATCTTGAGTTACTTTCTCGACTAAAATATGTAACACATCATTACTCTTTAATTGATGTAATAATGCTTTATCTACACTAATTTTATGCGATGTATAGACCATCGGATTTTTTTCAAAATCATGCTCTTGAACTAAAGCCTTTTCTAAAAGAGCGCATGAAACAAGGCTACAAGGAAATATTTCAGGAAAATAAACGGTATTGGTCAATTCATCAAAATAATCATTCTGATTTGCCAAAGAACCACATAAAAAATTCTTGGCATTACTGACATTAAGAAATTTTCGCTTTAAAAATAGTTTAGGAGCTTGCTCCAAAAAACAACGATCTTGCAGGTGCCTTAAATCACCTAAATAACTTAAATCATTTTCTTTCAGAAACAACGGATACTGAGATTCTTTTTTATATCCCATTAACGCCAGTTTTTTATCACTTTTAACACTAATACGATTACTTAATATTATTTCTGGCTCTAATTTTAATTGTGATTTTTTTATATCGACCTTAATCTCTTGATTTGGTTTTACGGCATTAGCAAATGTAAACTGATAATTACTAAACTGTAAGTTGTATTTATCAATCAACAGCTGCTCATCATTTAAATTACGATAACTACGCAGGGAATGTTCTATTAATGACTCCACCTGAAAACCAAGCGCAATTGGCCCTAAAAAAGGATTAAGCTTAATACGCATCCATTTATCTGGGTCATGAAATAAATTAAAATCATCAGTCGCATTACGAGCCACATCGATGTGTATTTGTTGAAAGGTCAGAGAACTTTGTTGATTAAGCATAATCAGCTACCAAAATATTTAAATATCAATCTGCTAAAACAAATTAGCCATCTAAAACTGTAATAAAGTCACTGGCTAAAGTTTAGTTCATATGATTTGTATTTGCATAGAAGTTACGCATTGACGACAGATTGAAAATCTGAGTTTAAATGATTCATATTTGGCATAAACGTTAGCGTGATACATCAATAAATGAAAGTAACGGGCTTGTCCAACAAACAGTTCAGATAGTGACTTCGCGCTACGCGCGAATCACCATCTAACCTAATTCGTTAGGTCCTATCGTCACCTCAACCTACCGAACTACTGTAACCTCTAAATCCAAAAAAAACTTCAAACCTCTGGCGGAGTAATAACCGGCTTTTTCTTATAAAAAAACAAATAGCCAAAAACACCTGCAAGTAAAAAACCAATGATATAAGGCACTTTGCTTACAATAGTTGTTGGTTGCTTAACACTAGTAAAGTTAAATTTTGTTAGGACACCTAAGCCAGAATCATTAACATCTATGGTGATTGATTTTGCGTTTAAAGCGGGTATTTGCACTTCACCACCATCAAAAGACTTATAGTTTTTAGATCTAATTTGTACAAAATTTGGATAAATCGGCAGCAAAGAAAAACTGGCATTAGAGCCTAAAGCATCTGCAAGTTCTCTTTCTATTTGTGTATTTGTCTTGCCGTCTGTTTTTATCTTTATCGGTGCATTATTATCAATAGTGACTGTTACAAATCCCCCTGCTGTTTCTTGTACTACACCTGTTGAAAATCCTGCGATATATTCAACCGCTGCAGAATAAACAATATCAATCGCCATTTCAGCAGATGCCGCCTTAAAGGTTTTTCCTGGAATGGCGTACTGTAATTCCTGATTACTGTAGTCTCTAACAGTGAGTTGGGTTAAATCAAAACCCGATTGATTGCTAACTAATACTTCGGATTTGGTGTTTTTGGCGATAGCACCTCGATCACGTGGTGATTGATAAACAACCGCCGCATTAATCGCTTTGGTGATTTTATAAGCCACATCATCAGCTGAAGTTGGCAATGGCGTACCTGTCCCATTAATAAAGGTTAGACCATTGATTTGGCGTAACGCAGCCCCCTCTTTTTGCCAAGAAACGAGATAGGAAAATGCTGTTTCCCCCACTCTTTTAGATATCCCTGTTTTCAGGAGAAGTTGGTTTTTACCTTCAGGTGCGGAATAAACCATACCTGACAGTGTAAGGGTCAATATAAAGAGTGTTGTTAAGCCTAATTGTTTTGTTGTTATTATCATTTTCCTTCCTATAAATATCTTTTCCACACTATCATATTTAAGTTGTTTATAAGGTGCTATTTTCAACCTTTAAAATGTGTTGCATCAAGCTAAGCCAGTCATTTAATGATTGAGGTTAAATGAGCGTAGAGCTGACTTCAGTCGGCTATACATTACTCGCTAATAAAACACTGAGTGGATTAGAAACTTATAACACGCTATTTATGTGTCTAGCTCAAATGCTTAGACTATTGATGCTATATTGTAAGACCCGCCCCAATTTTTCTTAATCTAATTAGCCAAAATGTACAGGTGCTCCCTCTTTGTCAAAAGACATATACTTTGATAGGTCACCGCCATTTACTACAGTTTGCACCATCATTTTAAGTGGCTGCTCTGCTTCAGCGGAATTTGGGGCAACCCCATTTCTACCAGAAAGACCGGCTACCAATACAATTTGCCAATTTTGTTCCATCTGCTTGGACTCTTCTACCAAATCCGAAAAGCTACCCAATTCATCTAACGTTTTGTCAACACACATGATAGGTTGTAATTCGCCACCCTGACCAGAATGAAAGCGGCTTGCTTCTTCATCTTCATGGTCATTAGGTAGAGATGCCTGTAAAAAAACGAACAGTAAACGTTGTGGTTCTGCCTGTTGTTTTGCAACTGACAGCAGTGATTCATAATCGGTAATTTTAATCATCTTATTCCTTTTGATTTGCTAACTCAATTATTAACAGGCCCAATCGCCTGCAGACTTGAAACCATTTATAAACTTACGCGAAACAGTCTAGAAGGAACGCTCACGAAATAGTTTGGGCAAGTGTTCTTTTGTACCCATCATTTCAAAGTACCTAATTACCCACAACTCTAAGCTATTTAGCAAAATAAGGGATATTGCTACCATCAGATTTTTCAGTATAAAGCCAACAATATTTGATTTTGATATAAATCTCATGTAGCCCGCATGAAGTTTACGGAATGCGGGAAATCGGCGCGACATCCTCCCGTATTACGCAAAGCTTCATACGGGCTTTATACTTTAAGTAAGTTGGCTGTAGATCATACGTAATCAGGAAAAAATATAGTTATCGAAGTTATTTTATGCACGTTCCTAAGCTTCAAAAAACAATTTCTCTTCCAAGGTTTTGCCTTGGCTAACTTGTCGGTATTGCCAATTGTTATCCGCCAGGCAAGTAAGGATTTTTAGGTCTACTTTAAATTCTATTATTGGGTTGTATTCGACAATAAATTCATTTTTTTGTGGATTAGAAACCCGTACCACGCCATTTAATTGCTTTAATTTTGTCATCACATCCGCTGCCGGACACGATTCCATTTGTAGGGTTATAAACCGAGT
>WTAG01000506.1 GCA_013139755.1 Methylomarinum sp.
AAAGATATTCATCTGCCCGAAGTGATGGGCTGGTGGCCACCGGCAATCGGTTGGTGGATAGTGGCTATTTTAGTGCCTTTGTCATGCCTGTTGATGATTTGGTTGTATAAACGTATCACTCGTAAAACCGCATTAAAAGCAGCAAAGAAATTATTGTTAAGCATCAAGCAAGATAGCGCGCTAGAAGATGATGATAAATTAAAGCAACTTTCTGAATTAGTCCGTCGCGTGGCGATCAGCATTTCGCCAAGAGCAGAGGTCGCCAGTTTAACGGGACAAGCCTGGCTGACATATTTAGATAACTCAGTAAAAGGCACACCGTTTACTCAAGGTGTCGGTGCTGTTTTTGCTGATGCGCATTATCGGCATGCCCCGCATCCCGATTTAGACATGTCCCAATTAATGACACTTTGTGAAAAGTGGCTTTCAGCTCAAAAAGAACCTAAAAGATGATTCATTTCGAATGGCCATTACTTATATTGGCTCTCCCTCTTCCTTTGCTTGTGCGTTGGTTCGTCCCCGCTGATTTGCCTGTTGAACAAACGGCATTGAAAGTACCTTTTTTAGAGGATTTTGTTAGCGTAGAGGCCACCACAACAGTCAGTTCCAGCAATCAATGGCGCTTATGGTTAGCAATGGTCGCTTGGTTGTTGTTGGTTGTTGCTTGCATGCGGCCGCAATGGATGGGCGAACCGATAGAGCAAGCTATTAGTGGACGCGATTTAATGTTGGCTGTGGATGTATCAGGCAGTATGGATGAAAAGGATTTCGTCATTAATAATAAAGCGGTTGACAGGTTGGTTGCGACTAAGGCTGTTGCCAGCGGCTTTATTAACCGTCGGGTAGGGGACAGAATTGGCTTAGTGTTATTTGGCACTACGGCTTATTTACAAACACCTTTAACATTTGACCGGAACACCGTTATTACCTTATTAAATGAAGCGTTTATTGGTATTACCGATAATGAACCAGCGACTTCAATTGGTGATGCGATTGGCTTGGCGGTTAAGCGATTAAGAAAACAACAGGCAGAAAGCCGAGTGTTAGTCTTACTGACAGATGGCGCTAATACTGCAGGTGCGGTAACACCGCTTAAAGCCGCCGACTTGGCTGCAGATAATGATTTAAAAATTTATACGATAGGTATTGGTGCAGATGAAGTGATAGAACGAACATTTTTTGGTACCCGCAAGCGTAATCCATCGGTAGATTTGGATGAGAAAACTTTAAAAGCGATTGCAGAAAAAACCGGTGGACGTTATTTCAGAGCAAGAAATACACAAGAGTTGGATCAAATTTATCAGTTACTGGATGCCTTGGAACCAGTGGAAAAAGATAAGCAATATTTTCGACCCAAAGCAGAGCTTTATTATTGGCCGCTGGCGTTTGCTTTAGGGTTTGCAGGTGTTATTAGTGTGAGTCGTTTGAGGTGGTCATGAATTTAGCAGAATTTCATTTTATTAGACCGTATTGGTTATTAGCCTTCATTCCGGCAATTACAATTACTGTTTTGCTGTTAAGAAATAAATTAAACCAAGGAAACTGGTCTAATGTCTGTGATGCAGAACTATTGCCTTTTGTGTTGCAAGAAAAGCCGGTTAATCGGAGTCACTGGGTGTTATCAGCGACAGCATTGGCGAGTTTATTAACGATTATTGCTTTAGCAGGCCCTACATGGGAGCGCTCGCTATCGCCTGTGTTTAGGAATGATGCGGCATTAGTGATTGCATTGGATTTATCCCGTTCTATGGATGCGGGTGATATAAAGCCCAGTCGATTAAGTCTGGCGCGTTATAAAATCGCCGATATTTTAAAGCAACGTAAAGACGGCCAAACCGCTTTAATTGTGTATGCCGGTGATGCGTTTATTGTTACGCCATTAACAGAAGATACCGAAACCATTGCCAGTCAAATATCGGCTTTAACCACCGGAATTATGCCCAGCCAAGGCAGTAATACGGCTCTGGCATTAGAAAAAGCTGTCGAACTATTAAAGCAAGCAGGCTTACAAAAAGGCGAAATTTTATTAATCACCGACGGGGCTGATTTAGATAACACGCTGGATACGGTTAAATCGCTTAAAGGCTATCATTTATCTGTTTTAGGAGTAGGGACTCACGAAGGCGCGCCGATTAAAGCTTCTGGAGGTGACTTTATTAAAGACCAGCAGGGCAATATCGTCGTGCCTAAGCTTAATGAAAGTGATTTATCTCAATTGGCAAGTGTAGGCGGTGGGGTTTATCGGCGAATCAGTAATGATGATGGCGATATTGAGGCTTTGCTAAGTGCCTTGGATAGTCCGGTAGAAAAACAAGAATCTGCCGATAATAATTTGTTGATAGATCAATGGAAAGAACAGGGCCCTTGGTTATTATTAGCTGTTTTACCACTCGCCGCATTAAGTTTCAGAAAGGGCTTGTTGTCTCTGGCATTGCTTTGTTTATTGCCTTTTCCTAAGCCCAGTTATGCAATGGAATGGAATGAATTATGGACAACAAGGAATCAACAGGCGCAACAAGCATTTAAGCAAGAAAATTATCAACAAGCTACGGAACAGTTTGATAATCCACAATGGAAGGCTGCCTCGCAATATAAAGCCGGACAATATCAACAAGCTGCAGAGCTATTAAAAGATGACTCTTCGGCAGAAGGGCTTTATAACTTAGGTAATGCACTGGCAAAAGCAGGACAGTTAGCTGAGGCAAAAACAGCATATGAAAAGTCCTTAGAAATCAACCCTGCGAATGAAGATGCTAAATATAATAAAGAACAAGTCGAAAAACAGTTAGAAAAACAACAGCAACAGGATCAGCAGCAAGGTGATGACAAGAAAGAGTCTGAATCGGATGATTCTGAGAAACAAGATAAAAAGGGCGATAAGCGGGGTGATGACTCTGAACAATCAGGTGAGCCTGATAAATCAGAGAAAGATTCTGATTCAGAGCAGGAGTCTAAACCTTCAGAACAAGATAAGGCGGATGAAGAATCTGATAAAACAGAAGAACAATCAGCGCAAGAGCAGCAACAGCAAGAAGCTAAAGAAACTGAATCATCACAAGCGGCAGAGTCATCCGAATATGATGAATCAGAACAAGCCAAGGAACAATGGCTTAATAGCATTCCAGATGATCCCGCAGGCTTGTTAAAACGTAAGTTTAAATATCAATATGGTCAGCAAGGTCGTAAGAGTAATAATAATCAAGCTTGGTAACTCATAGTGGTTGAGTCTTATAGCTAAATAATATTCCTAAAGTCTGCTCTATAGTATTCGTAAGAAGAACTAACCAGTAAAAATAATAAGGTGCAACATTAATGTATAACAAAGGTAACTATAAAATGAGATATTTTCTATTGTCTTTTATTTTATTGTTGAGTGGCATTCAGTCGGTATTTGCCACAGAAATTAAAACCAGCATAGATCGCAATCCTGTCAATATTGATGAATCATTTCAGATAACTTTTACAGCGACTGAATCACCAGATGACTCCCCTGTCTTTTCTGTCTTGGAAAAGAACTTTGAGATATTAAACCAAAGTCAGAGTAGTAACTCCTCATGGGTTAATGGCAAATCAAGCAAAAGTATTCAATGGGTATTGAATGTCATGGCCAAGCAGACCGGTAAATTATTGGTGCCGCCTGTGCCTTTTGGTAATGATGTCAGTCAGCCAGTGTCAATTGTAGTAACTGAAGGAGCCACGGTTAATCAGCAGCATAATGAAGATTTGTTTTTAGAAGTAGAAGCAACACCCGAAACTGTCTTTGTGCAATCCCAGGTTTTATATACATTGCGGGTGTATAGTCGTGTGCGAATTTCACAAGCCAGTTTAAATGAACCAAAAGTGGCAGATGCACTGATAGAAAAACTGGAAGAAGACAAGAATTATAATACCCAACTGAATGGTGTTGACTATGTGGTGATTGAAAGAAAATACGCTATTTTTCCTCAAAAAAGCGGTGTCATCACTATTGATCCTTTAGTTTTAACCGCCAATGTTGCGAGCAATGCACGACAGCGTTTTAATAGTTTTTTTAGTCAACAAGTGACGCAAACCAAAAGAGTGATGTCTAATGCGGTGACGCTTAATGTAAAAGCAGCTCCGGCAGAATTTACAGGCAAAAGATGGCTTCCGGCAGAGCACCTTTATCTAGAGGAGAAATGGTCGGGTGATACTGAAAACATGGTATTAGGTGAACCTTTAACACGAACATTAACCTTACTTGCAAAAGGTGCAACCGTTGCCCAGTTGCCTGAAATGCAGGGTGCTTCGGCAGTCTCCGGCTTAAAAACCTACCCTGATCAGCCGCTATTAAAAGAAAAAAAACAGGCTGATGGATTAATTTCACTACGGGAAGAAAAAATTGCTTATATTGCATCCAGGGCTGGGAGTGTAACTTTACCTGCAATAGAAATTCCCTGGTTTAATACGAAAACACAAGCTATGGAGGTCGCACGTATTCCAGCAAGAACAGTCACCGCCATTGCTTCAGCTCAGTCACAAGCCAGTGCGCCTGAGATCGCTGCACCGGTAGAGTTAAAAACACCTGCTGCAGAACCGATTATTCGAACAGTAGAAAATAAATTCTGGATGTACGTCTCTATTGGCTTAGTTATAGGCTGGTTGTTAACGGTCATTTTGTTGCTGAGTAAGCCTAAGCAAAAGCAACAGCCTAAACCGATTGATAACAAAGCCATTAAACTTAAAGAAACGGTTAAAGCATTAAAACAAGCCTGTGCAGAGAATAATCCTTTAGCAGCTAAAGATGCTTTATTAGCTTGGGGAAAGATTAAATTTAACAGCCATAATTTATCAGAAGTTGCAGACCAAAGTGAGGCGCGGCTAAGAGATGAGATATATTTATTAAGCCAAAGCCTATACGCAAATCAGCCAACATCATGGCAAGGTAAAAAATTATTCCAGTTTTTTACAGAAAGCAATGTGCGTAAAAAGATAGCTAAAAAAACAGATGATGCATTGGAGCCGCTTTATAAGGTGTAGGTGCATCCGGGCCTCGGGCGCGATTATTAACTCAGGTTTAAGCTGATTAATTTGAATTTAGTCACACTTCAATCTTACATTGGAAGGCCGTTGTTGCCCCCACAATAGATATAGGGAAAATGGATGTTAGTTGTATTAGCGTCGAGATTTCCTTTATTAAGAACAGTTTAAGTATAAACAGCATTCCGGCCAGATTTTTTTGATTTGTACATGGCTTGATCAACACGTATCGTGAAACGCATTGAAGACTCATCTTTATGTAACTGAGCCACTCCAAAACTTGAAGTTACGTTTAGTTTTTCGTTTATAGGTGTATCAGCAACTAATGCCCTTAGTTTTTCTGCAACACCCTTGGCGTCCTCTAATGCGGTGTTTGGCAATACAACCATCAGCTCATCGCCACCCCAACGAGCCAGTAGATCTATCTCTCGAATACTGGTTTTAATTAATTGAGTGAGCTTAATTAAAACCAAATCACCTGTAGCATGACCATACAGGTCGTTAACTTGTTTAAAATGATCAATGTCAATTGAAATAATAGACAGTGGTTCACTAAACCTTTGGGCGCGCTCTACCTCACGATTCAACACTTTCTCAAAGTGATACCTGTTTGATATTGATGTTAACGAATCTGTGGTTGCTAATCTCTGGGCTTCCAAAACCTTCATTTCTAGCTCATGATTAATTTTAATCAACGCCTTGGTGCGTTCATCAATCAAATCCTCTAGTGACTTATTTTTGAGTTTAAATTGCTCTAATAACAATTTTTCAGCGTTAATATCCCGATGAGCACCAATCATTCTTATTACATTGCCATCATCACTCCATTCGACCACTTTCCCTCGGTCTTCTATCCAAATATATTCTCCTTGCTTTGTGCGGCAACGGTATTGAATATTATAGTCTTTAGATTTTTGAGTAATGTATGCATCAAAGTGTTCCATCACACGATCAAAATCATCTTCGTGAATAACGCTTTCCCAGGTAAGCACTGTATTCTCAAGTGAGTGTATGTCATAGCCAAGCATGATATACCAGCCAGGACTTCTATATACATAACCAGTGATAGCATTCCAATCCCAAATACCATCACTTATAATTTCAAGCGTAGTTGCTAAAGACTGTTCACTCATTACTGGAATCATTACTTGCTTCATGCAAAGGCCTCAGTTCGTAATATTAGAAAATGGGAAGTTAGTCTTATAAGCAATAAAATCATAGCATGATTTAATTTATCACCTTCTTAGATAGGTTTTCAACATTCACTATGCTCAGCTTACTTGGCTGTAACAAGCCTTAAGTTTTATTTTTCCTTAAAACCCAGTCTGTTATTAATAATATAAATGAAGATGCTGACATTAACCTTGCAAAAAATAGCTATAAATATCATTTGGTTATAGGAGAAAGGTTCATTTTGCCGCTAAAGACGGTAGTATTCTTGAGTATGCTGGAAATATTAAACTAGAATTTGCCGCGATGAGTACAATGAATTATTATCAAGTGTAATCACCAAAGGATTAAGGTAATTACACACATGCCACTTATTATGTTTGCTAGACAGCATCTTTTTTTCCGTCTTTTAACTTTTTTAGGGCTCTTACTCCTTAATGCTTGCGAACCTGCTCCATCAAATGTTTTAAAAGTAGGAACTAATCTTTGGCCTGGTTATGAATCACTGTATCTTGCGCAAAACTTAGGTTTTTTTGACAATAAGCCTGTCAAGCTTATTGAAATGCCATCAGCAACTGAAGTTTCTCATGCTTTTCGCAATAGGGCATTGGATGTTGCAGCACTTACATTGGATGAGTCC